>NZ_JBJDXL010000381.1:0-3154 GCF_051866655.1 Intestinibacter sp. | reverse complement strand
ATTAAAATTTTTTTATAACACATAGGAAATTATATTCCTTTGAAGATGTGGATAGATATAATTTCCGTATATGTGTTTCAAGAAAATCTACATTATAGATCTTTAAAATAAAGATTTTCTTATATAGAATAATCATTTGACGAGGTGACATTATGAAGAGATTTATAAGCGTATTTTTAGCTATAATATTTATTACCTGCCAAAATACTTTTGTGTTTGCAGATAAAAATACAAGTAATAATATCAATATAGGATCAAAATCGGCTGTACTGATGGATGTCAGTAGTGGGCAGGTATTATACGAAAAAAATTGCCATGAAAAATTACCTCCAGCTAGTGTTACCAAGGTAATGACGATGCTTTTAATTTGTGAAGCATTAGAAAGTGGAAAGATAAAAATAAACGACGAAGTTACCATAAGTGAAAATGCAGCTTCGATGGGAGGAAGTCAGATTTTTTTAGAGCCTGGAGAGGTTCAGACCGTTGATAATCTTCTTAAAGGTATAGCTGTTGCATCTGCAAACGACGCCTGTGTTGCGATGGCGGAGTATATCGGTGGAAGTGTAGAGGAATTTGTAGATATGATGAATAAAAAGGCCAAGGAGCTCAAAATGAACGACACTAATTTTGTAAATACAAACGGCCTTCCTGTAGAAAATCACTACACATCTGCTTATGATATAGGGATAATGTCTAGAGAGCTTTTAAAACATGAGATTATTGAAAAATACTTGACTACATGGATGGACAATGTAGTTGTAGGCAAGAAAAAGGCGACAATAGGTCTTGCAAATACAAATAAATTGATAAAGCATTATAACGGTGCTACAGGTGTTAAGACTGGTTTTACTGGAGAGGCAAAATTCTGTGTATCGGCATCTGCAAAGAGAGGAAAAACTCATCTAATAGCAGTTATTTTAGGCGGACAAACCTCAAAGGATAGATTTAAGGATGCAACTACACTTTTAGATTATGGATTTGCAAATTATGAAAGCGTAAAAATATGCTCTAAAGATCAAAAGCTATATACTTTAAAACTTAAAAAGGCAGACTGCGAAAGTGTCGGCTTAGTAGCTAAAGACGATTTGGGAATACTAACTAAAAAGGGTGAGTCAAAGGATTTTACTAAAAAGATAGACGTAGATAAAAATTTAAAGCTTCCTATTAAGCAGGGAACTACTTTAGGTAAGGTGAAGATATATAAAGGAAATAAGTTAATAGGACAAGTCGACCTTGTAAGTAATAGGGATATAGATAAAGCTAGCTATTTACAAATGCTAAAGAGATTAGTTGAAGATATAGTCTAGAGATACCATATAAATAAACCCTATATGAGGTAATTTATATAGGGTTTATTTAATATTGCTTTTTATCAATCCGGCGAGCATTTCAATTTTATTTCTATCTCTATCGACATATTTTCCGAATGTGTTTACAGAATATAATTTTTTACTTGTGACAACAAGTATCTCTAATTTATTTACTTTTAGCGCATTATCATTATTTACATAATGCTTTTCTACTTTTACATCTAAAAGATTTTGGGGTAAAATTTGTTCGAATATTTGTTTTGAAAAATCATAATAATACACTCTTTTATCTTTTACGTATATTAAAGCAGGATAATCTTCTGGAGTTTTAAATTCCAGCTGTATATCGAATTTATTGATAAAATTCTTTTTAAGCTGTGTATCATACCAGCTTGGAGCAATAAAAAATGCGTAAAATAAAAAACAAAATACAATAATCAAAATTATACTTTCCATAAAAAGACCACCTAAATTTATTATTTATTAAATTATATCAAAAAAGATTTAATAGTGCTGACTTAGACAGAGATTTTATTATAGAGAACTTATTTTTAATAATTAGTTAATAATTTTTAATTATACTGTATAAATATATAAAATAATTAAATTCACTTACGTATTTAAATTATTTTGATTAAACACACTATAATTGGTATAATAATAGTATTATCTAAAAAACAATTAGGAGAGAAATTAAATGAGTTTTTTAAGTGATATTTTAGTATCTCTAGTAGGTATAGTATTTGCAATGACTATACATGAATTTGGTCATGCGTTTGCGGCGTATTTACTAGGCGATGATACTGCCAAAAGAGCAGGAAGAATGACAATCAATCCATCTAGACATGTGGATATTTTAGGCTTGATTATGCTTGTTATATTCCATTTCGGATGGGCAAAACCAGTACCAGTAAATCCAAATAATTTTAAAAACTATAGAGTTGGAAGCTTTATCGTAGCTATATCTGGGGCTATCGGAAATTTAATAGGAGCTATAATATGTGCTTTTATTTTAAAATTCAGTCCAATGTACTCTATTAGTTTGATAGCTGCTACAGCTGTAAATTACAATTTATGGTTTGGTGCATTCAACCTACTTCCAGTTCCACCGCTTGATGGATGGGGAGTAATTTCTAGTTTTTTACCTTATAAATACAGAGATTTTGAAATAAAATACGAAAATATAGGATATATAGTATTGATAGTACTATTAATCACAGATTTATATTCTTATATAACAACTCCAATAGTAAGTGTATTTGCAACTATAGTAAGGTTTGTGACAAAAATATAGATGAAGTACAGCATACATTTAAACGTATACGATGGACCTTTAGATCTGCTTTGTGATATGATATCTAAGCAAAAGATAGATATCAAGGATATATCGATAATAGAAATCACAAAGCAGTATCTAGCTTATTTGAATATGCTAGAATCGATGGATTTAGAGGTGACGAGTGATTTTATAACTATGGCTACGAAGCTTTTAGAGATAAAATCAAAATACCTGTTGTTTTCGCAAAGAGACATGGATGAAGAAGAGGATCCACGACTTGAGCTTATGGAGCAGATAAAAGAATATAAAAAATACAAAAGAGCTAGTGATGTTTTGAAGGAAAATGTAGATTACATAAATCAGCCTTACTACAGAACTAGAGAGGAAGTTATTACAGATGAAAAGGTCGATTTAAATGAAATATCGATAGAATCTATAAAAGCCATACTTCCATATATATTTAAGGTAAAAACTATACAAGAAGAAGAAAAAGACGAGAGATTAGATAAAATTGTAAGAGGAAAAATAATACCTGTTGAAGAAAAAATAAAATATATAGAGGATA
>NZ_JBJDXL010000380.1:0-3155 GCF_051866655.1 Intestinibacter sp. | reverse complement strand
TTCAATCTACCCCCTTATTTTTTTACAAAAATTTTACTATACACCTTGGTGATATTTTCCCAAGAATTCTCTAGTACGCTCATTCTTAGAGTTAAATAATTCCTCTGGAGTACAATTTTCTACAATTACGCCTTTATCCATAAATATCATTCTATCTGATATATCTCTAGCAAATGACATTTCATGAGTAACTATTACCATGGTCATATTCATTTCGGCAAGTGAACGGATAACCTTTAAGACCTCTCCTGTAAGCTCTGGATCTAGCGCTGATGTAGGTTCATCGAAGAAAAGTATTACAGGCTTTAATGCAAGAGCTCTAGCTATTGCGACTCTTTGCTTTTGTCCACCTGATAATTGATGAGGATAGGCGTCCTTTCTATCTTCAAGGCCTAGCTTTTTAAGTAATTCCATAGCTTCTTTTTCTGCCACATCCTTAGGTACTTTTTTTACTCTAATTGGAGCCTGAGTTATATTTTTTAAAACATTAAAATGTGGAAATAGATTGAAGTTTTGAAAAACCAATCCAGTTTTTAATCTTATTTTATCTAGTACATCGTTATTTGCGTATTTTACAGTGCCATTTTCACTTGACACCATAACTTCTCCATCGACAGTTATCTTACCTGCATCGACAGTTTCTAGTCTATTTATACATCTAAGCAATGTAGATTTACCTGAACCTGAAGATCCTATTATAGAAACTATCTCCCCATGATTTACATCTAATGAAATATCTTTAAGAACTTGCAAATCCCCGAAGCTTTTTTGTAAATTTTCAACTGATAAAATTTTCATAATCCGCATTCCTCCTATTCATAGTAATCTAGTTTCTTTTCTAGATAGAAACAGAATCTTTCAACTACAGTATTCATAACTAAATAGAATACACCTGCCACAATAAGTGGTACAGTTGAGAATTGTGAAGACATTGTAGCACCTGCAAGCTTGAATATTTCTGCAACACCTATTACTTGAGCTAATGCAGTATCCTTTACAAGAGTCATAAGTTCATTACTAAAAGGTGGTATGATTCTCTTTATAACTTGAGGTAAAATTATTTTAAAGAAAGTCTCAGTCTTACCAAATCCTAAAACTGTCGCAGCTTCATATTGCCCAACAGGAATAGATTCTATACCACTTCTGTAGATTTCAGCGATATATGCACTGTAGTTTAGAGTAAATGCAAGTATTGCCGCCCAAAATCTAGATAAAGTAGCCCCAAATATATAATAAGGAGCAAAATAGAAAAACATCAATTGAAGTATTAGAGGTGTTCCCCTCATTACTAGTAAGAACGCTTGTACGGGAACTCTTATAATAGCGTATTTTGACATTCTACCAAAAGCTACAAACATCCCAAGTATTGATGAAAATATTATAGTTAGAAAAAATATTTCTAAAGTCACTACAGAACTTGGAAGCATATTTTTTACCAAGGTCATTATGCTCTCAAAATCCAAATAAATCCCTCCCTTTTTAATTTTTCTTATCTTACAAAAAGGCGCCAAATTAAGTTAAATAAACTTATAAATCTGACACCTTTTTATTATACATTATTATGTTTAAATTTGAAATTTTAATTTAACTATTCTCCAATTATAGTTAAGTCTTCTCCAAACCATTCTTCACTTATTTTAGCTAAAGTACCGTCTTTTTTCATTTCTTTTAGAGTATCTTCAACTTTTTGACATAGAGCTTCTTCACCTTTTCTAAATCCAACACCCATTTGTTCATCGAATATAGTTGTATCTTCTATGATGCTGTATTTATCAGGTTCTTTAGCCATATAGTAACGAGCAACTACTGTATCCATTGCAACTGCATCAGAACCACCAACTTCTAAGTCCATTAATGCTTTTACGTTATCTTCAACACCTACGAATTCTTTGAAAGAATCTTTTAATTCAGTGTTTTTATCTATAGTAGCATATGCAGTAGAACCACTTTGAGCTGCTACTACTTTATCTTTTAAGTCTGCTTCTGTTTTTATACCAGAATCAGCTAAAACTACATATATTTGAGGGTTTGCCATATATGGAGCTGATATAGTTAGAGCTTCTTGTCTTTCTGGAGTTATACCAAATCCATTCCATATACAGTCTATATTTTTAGATGCTAATTCTTGTTCCTTAGCTTCCCAGCTTATAGGTTGGAATTTAACTTCTACACCCATTCTCTTACCAACTTCTTTAGCTAAGTCGATATCAAATCCTACTATATTATTATCGTCATCTCTAAATCCCATTGGTGGAAATGCATCGTCAAGTCCTACTATTAATTCTCCTTTATCCATTATATAGTCTAATGAAGCGTCTTCACTTTGACTAGAAGCACTTGAAGCAGATTCTTTTGAAGAAGAACATCCGCCAAGTATTGTACTAAATGCTAGCACAAAAACTAAAGCTATTGCTGATAACTTTTTCATATTATTATACCTCCCGTTTTAAAAACAAAATTTTCAAAAAATGTTTATTTTTTAGGAAAATAATAACATATGAACTAAAATAAGTCAACTATAGTAGATGTTTTTTCGAACTATACATATATATAATATTTATATAGTTCGTTTTTGAAAAATATATAAAATATAAAACGATAATTAGATTTATTAAATAGAGTAATTAATTGTATATTTTAAAAATCTACTTTTAAAGTATATATAAGAAATTTTTCCTTTGGATCATTTTTATATAAATCCTCAAAGATAATTTCTCTTTCTAATATAAATGGAGTTCTATATTCTAAAAATTGAATATAATCGTCACTTGGATAGTAAAGTATTAAATCTATATTTCTAGGATTTTTTTCAAAAGAGTCGAGTATATTTTCTACGACCTTCATAAAAATCTGCACAGAAAAAGGATTAAAGAAATAAAATTTATTGTCTTTTGGGTCTATATCATAATTTTGTGCTAGGTTACAATGAAAATTAATTTTATCCTCCATTTTCTTATTTTTTTGAATATATCTGGATTTATTTAATAATGCTTCATTATAATATATTTCATTAAACTCTATTCCGTTAACAATACATTTAAAATAATAGTTTATATAAAATATAAGTCTTCCCTTCCCACATCCAAAGTCTACAACACGATCATTTTTATCTAAATCGTAATTTTCAAATAGAACATCTAATGCTTCGTATAGAG
>NZ_JBJDXL010000379.1:0-3156 GCF_051866655.1 Intestinibacter sp. | reverse complement strand
ATTTTTTCTTTTGTTACTGGTATCTTCTGCTTTCATTGAGTTATTTATTTTATCCATAGTGACACTTAAAATTCGTTCCTTTTCATCCTCCAAAAAAGGATTTTCGCTGTCTAGATATCTATCTTCGTATATATTATTTAACATTTGGTGAATATTCTTCATAAATAATTCCTCCATTTATCAGTTTTTCTTTTAATTTGCTTTTACTTCTATATAAAATATTTTCTACCTTTTTTTCGTCTAGATTTAGTTTCAAGGCGATGTTTTTGACCTTTTCGAAGTAAAAAAATCTAAGTATAAAAATCGATCTATCAGGCTCTTCAAACTTATCTAGTGTTTCCTTTATGATTTTTTCATTGTGAATTTTGGCGTATTCATCCTCCATATTTACAGATATCCCTAGATTGTTCTCATCGATATCAAATAAAGATGAATTTAAATTTAAGCTTCTAAGCTTATCAAAGCATACATTTCTAGCGATTGCGTAGATGTAGCTTTTTAGAGATTTATTTTTATTTATTTGAAAATTGTCTATGTTTTTCCAAAGCTTGAAAAAAGTATCTGAAATAGCCTCCTCGATGTCCTCTTTTTCTAGATTGCTAAGTATGTTTGTACAGATAGTCTTTACTGCAGGTCCGTAAATATCTATAGCCATACTTATGCCTTCTTCAGGAGATTTTTTCAAAAGACCGATAACTCGTTTCTCCTTAAATTTATCCATATATATATTCCCCCATTTAAATTCCTAAAAAATATTATTGCGCAATATATTTTAACTTCTTCACATACCAATACGAAGAAAAAATATTTTTCACTCAAAAATTTTAAAAAAAAATTTAAAATTATTGTAACGAAACAACTATTTTATGATACTACTATATAAAATAAATAAATTTCTAGCTAGAGGGAAAGGAGGTTTATGTGAAAGAGATTGAAAAGCTTTACGATTTATACTCAAACGATGTGTATAGATTTATTTACTCGCTGAGCTTTGATGAAGAAGTATCTAAGGATATTATGCAGTCAACATTTTTAGAATGCATAAAGAGCATAAAAAACTTCAAAGGAAAATGTAGTGAAAAAACATGGCTGCTTGCTATAGCGAAAAATCAGTACTATACATATTTGAAAAAACATCCTTTTACTGAAAATTTGTACGACAGTGATTTAGATAAATACAGGGATTACGAACACGAATCTTTAGATGAATACAACGAGGTTTTAAAAATTATAAACAAGCTCAAGGAGCCTCAAAGACAGATAATGATACTTAGACTTATAAATGATCTTACATTTAAAGAAATAGGTGAAATAATAGGCAAAAGTGAGAGCTACTGTAGAGTGAATTTTTTTAGAGAAAAAAAGAAAATAGTCTTACAGTTTAATGAGTAACTATTAAAAATTTGAAAAGTAGGTGAAAAAATGAGTGAATTAAAATGTAATGTAGTCGAGGATTTAATGCCACTTTATATAGATGACTTAGTTGGCGAAGATACGAAAAGAGATATAGAGATACATCTAGCGGAATGTGAGAAATGTAGAAAAATGTACGAGGAATTAAAGAGAAATATAAATTCAGATATTGGAAAAAATATAAATTTAAATGAAGAAGAATCAGAAAAATTAAAAACAGATACATTAAATTCAATTGGAAAATACCTAAATAAAATAAAATATATTTTTATAATATTTTCAGTATCAGTAGCAGTCGGAATTAGTTTATTGGGCGGTGGATTTTTATCTACTATACCTTGGGTTATAATAATTCCTTTTGTGCTAGGGCTTTTGTATGATGAAAAAATATTTATACTTGCTATTGTGATTGTGGCTAATATATTATTTACAATCGTTATGGAAAATGGATTTTTAGGAGTTTGGACAGGATTTTATTTTTTAATATGTTCTTTTGCTGGACTATTTTTAGCATCAGCGATAAAACAATTAAAAAATAAATAAATATTTAAATTGGACGAGGTGAAATAAATGAAAAGATATATAAAAGTAATTTTAGGAGTTATTGCTGTAGGTATAGCTGTTTATATTTACAGTGGATTTTGTGGAAATCCTATAGAGTATTTACAAGCTAAAAAAGGATTTGAAGATTATATAGACAAGCATTATAAAGGAAAGGTAGAGATAAAATCGATATCATATGGTTTTAAAACAGGTAATTTTTATGCAAAAGTAGAGGATGTAGATAAACCAGATACATCATCGTATTTTGAGTATTATGGTGATGGTATATCAGACGGATACTACGATAACACAATTATAAATATGATAGATGAAGTAAATAATTATATAGCTTATAATATTGAAAAAGAAAGTGATATACTCAGAGA
This sequence comes from Intestinibacter sp., assembly GCF_051866655.1. Lineage (GTDB taxonomy): Bacteria > Bacillota > Clostridia > Peptostreptococcales > Peptostreptococcaceae > Intestinibacter. The sequence goes on along the minus strand of NZ_JBJDXL010000379.1, from coordinate 814 downwards.
ATATATGTCTATAGATTCAGAGATAAATATAGAACAGTATAAGTACAGAATTTACGATTTTTATAGTGGTGAAGAGCCTATAAAATTAAAGATAGATTTACACGAGGCGTACGATTTTGAGCAAAAAGAAAATAGAAGCTACGATAAAGATAAATTCCCATATAAAAATGAAAAAGAATTTTTAAAGGATGCATATAAAATAGTAAAAATACTACAAAATATAAATTACGACTTTGAAAGTGTAAACATATCTTCTTTTAAAGAAGACGGAAATAATGCATATGAGGTAGATATAGACGATTTAAGTCAAATAAAATCAGAGGGCGATTTACAAAAAATAATAAAAAATGTAGACTATAGTAAAGAATAAACTTAAAATTGTAAACCATAAAGAGGTGTTAAAATATGGAGATTAAAAAAGTAGCGATTATAGGTGCAGGTGCAATTGGATGCGTGTATGCCTATTCTCTAAATAAAGCTTTAAAAGATGATTTTGCTTTTATAGCAAATGGAAAGAGAAGAGAAAGATTAGAAAAAGAAGGACTATACTTAAATGGGGAAAAATTTAATCCTAGAGTAGTATCATCAGACGATGATTTTAAACCAGACTTGATAATAGTAAGTGTAAAAAATTATCAGCTTCAAGATGCAATAGAAGATATGAGAAATTTAGTCGGCAAAAATACAATAATACTGACTTTATTAAATGGAATCGTAGCTAGAGATGTATTACAAGAAAGCTTTAAAGACAATCAAGTACTATACGGACTTGCTATAAAAATAGATGCCGTAAAAATAGGAAATAGAGTAACCG
>NZ_JBJDXL010000378.1:0-14498 GCF_051866655.1 Intestinibacter sp. | reverse complement strand
AACATATAAAGCATCCTTTTGCGCTTCGATACCTCTAATTTGGTGATTTAGATGAGCAGCATAAATTTCTATATCAAATATATCCTTTAATCGATTTAATATATGTAGAAGACAAACTGAATCAGGACCGCCAGAAATCCCCAAGACAATTTTATCTCCTTTTTCAATAAGATTATGTCTATTTATTGTATCAAGTACTTTTTCAAATATCATATTCTATCCCTTTTACAAATAATTTTTAATTTATTAAATAAATTCTATAAAATTAACTATTATAAAAATTATTTTTATATCCTTTCAAGCAAAATTTAATTTTACAATTGTTTATATATTTTCTATAAAAAAATATCAAGTCCTTGTATCTTTTTATATATTAAATAAAATTAACTATATTTAAACTATAATAAATATAATAACAAATAAACTAAACAAAAGGTAGTATTTTAACTACCTTTATTTAATATAATTTTCGATATTTATAGAAATAAAACCTATCTCTAATATTATATCTAATTTTTTATTTATTAGACTAATTATTTTTGCTTAATTTTTATGTTAATTAAATTTCTTCCTGTAAACATATCCATTATTTTTATGTCATAATCTATATCTATAGAAATATTACTCTCATCGTCAGATATCAAAAGGTCTTTTGTGTGATTTTCTATAACAAACACTCCTTGCGGAGTCATATATTTAGATATATCTGTATTACCTACTTTAAACACTAAAGTAGAATTTAAAGCACCATATCTCTTTATAGTTACTTTATCCTTTTCTATTTTTAAAGAAGTTGTCGTTTCTTCGCCATCATTAACATCTTTATAGATTACATACTTGTGATCCTTTTTTTGATATAAGGTTCCTGTTGCATTTGATTTTATAATATTTTTTTCTCCTAATTCATTAAACTGAGTTGTTACTATATTTATATTAACATCCATAATATCCTCCCAAATCCATTATCTGAAGATTATTAAATTAATTTATATCGTTTAAATATCTATCAATAAACACATTTCTCTAAAATTATATCAAAAAGAATTATATCAGTTATAATCTCTATTATCAATTAAAATATGCCCCTTTCATAGCAACAAATTTACATAAAATACCCGCTATGAAAAGAGCATTACTTATAATAACTAACATTATCTAGCAAAAACATGATTTCCTATTCTTAAATGCGGATTTAATGTATTAATCCAGTTACATGTAGATATATCTGGATTCCAAAAGTAAATAGCATTATTTGTAGGATCATTTCCATATAAAGCGTCTTTTGCAGCCTTATACGACTCTTCTGTAGGTTTGACACTTATAGATCCATTTTTTACTACAGAAAAAGCATTCTTTTGATATATTACATCTTCTATAGAATCTGGAAAGCGTGAATCTTGTACTCTATTTAAAACTACAGCTGCAACAGCAACCTGTCCTTGGTAGCTCTCACCTCTAGCTTCAGCCGCTACTAATTTTGATAATAGATACAATTGATCATCATTTAGATTTACAACTTGTTTTTTACTTTCATTATCTTCTTGACCTTTTTTTTCGATAACAGTCATATTATTTCTAGAAAAATACTCATTAAAATTTTTTACCTCTAAAGTCTTATAATCTAAACTTTTTTTACTTGTATTTTTTAAATTATTATTTACCTTTACTCCATTAGATTCTGTAGATTCGACTTGTTTAAATAAATAACCTATATTAATTAAATTTAAAGCTTCAACCTTATAAACAAATGTAGCACTAACTATTATAAAAATAGATATAAAAAATACCATTATTAATTTATAACACCTGTCCATATATAACTCTCCTTTATTTTTTGGATTATCTCCACTATTTTAAATTTTATTGTTAAATCATCGACTTTATCGTTATCCTTCTCAACTATCAATTCATATTCTTCTTCTGTTAAAACTTCTCTTAGCTTTGCATCAGTTTCTTTATCTATCACATTATTCTGTTTATCTACAAAACAAAGTGGAGGAAACATAACACACCACCAATTCTTACCTTGTCCTTTTCCTATTAATATCCTAAGTGCCTTATACTCTCCAGCCGGTAAAACAACACTCGAATATTGCTTAGTCGGAAACTTACTATATCCTAATTCTATATTTACATCATAGTTGTATCCATTTTCTTGTATTATATCCTTGCATATATTTATTAAATTGTCTTCTTCGTTTATTATTATCCTTTCACTTTCACTTATGCTTTTAGAATTTTGTAGCTTTGGTTGTAAATAATCTATAACCGCATCTCTTACTTTTAACTTTAGCTGTTGGTCTTCTTCTGAATCACTATTAGCTAATACATGAAATCGTATTAATTTATCCTTGTAATTTACAGATGCCATATCAATTTTTGATACCTCTCCATATATAGAAGTTGCCATTAAACCAACAGTGAAAATTAGCATTAATACAGATACTACTATTCTTATTTTTATCTTCGTATTTATTTTAAATTCTCGTTTTATAAATCTCCTTTTCATCATCTCATCCCCCATTTATTTGGTATATTGAGATTATTTCCAAGTTAACTTATTTTATACTCAAAAAATAAAATTTATCAAAAAATAAAAATGACCTCCTAGCTAAATATTTATAAAGAAATAATTATTCTACTTAAAATAATTATTTCTTTATAAATATTTCTTCTAGAAGATCATTTTTATCATTATATTTATGAATTATTATTTAGTGCAGTGTTCTAACATGAATTGTTCAGCTTTTTCTATATGTTCAATAGCAAACTTTTTAGCTTCTGCTATATTAGCTTCTCTTATAGAATTTAAAATAGCTTGATGTTCATCTATTAAACTCAATGATGCATTTGAATCTGAAACGTAAGTTATTCTAAATCTTTGAACTTGTTCCCATAAAGAATTTATCATTTTTGCTAATTTTTTATTATTAGCTGATTTAAATATACATTCATGGAATTCAACGTCTTTTTTCAATAGCATTTCGATATTTTGTGTTTTTACTGCTTCTTCAAATTCGATTTCGATTTCTTCTAATTTTTTTATATCTTCATCGTCTCTTCTCTCAGCTGCTAAAGATGCACCTAATCCTTCTAAGCTTGCTCTTATTTCCAATACATCCATTAAATCCTTTACTGATATATTAGCTACATAAGCACCTTTTCTAGGTAACATCACAACTAGTCCTTCAAGCTCTAATTTTCTTATCGCTTCTCTTACTGGAGTTCTACTTACACCAAGCTGTTCTGCTAGTTGAACCTCCATTAATCTTTGTCCTGATTTTAATTTTCCTTCTAAAATAGCACTTCTCAAGTTTTCAAATACAACATCTCTTAATGGCTTATAGTCATCTAAATTTAATTTAGTTAAGCTATCCATTAACTTCAACCCCCTTTTCTTCACATACTACGACGAATGTTTGTTTAAATTGTTTTTCTAATATAGATTTGCATCTAATCGCATCTTCTCTATTTTCATATAATCCAAAAACTGTAGGCCCACTCCCACTCATCATAGCTCCTAATGCCTTGTTATTTATCATTGTATCTTTAATTCGTTGAATCACTGGATATTTATTCACAGTAACTTCTTCAAGAACATTAAACATATTTTCCGCTAATTTTTTAGTTTGATTATTTTTTAAGCATTCAATAAGCAATTTGTTATTCGGTCTTTTATTTATCTCTTTGGAATCTATACATTCATATACTTCCTTTGTAGATACAAATAAATCCGGTTTACAAACTAAAATACTAACATCTCTACTTAATCCCTCAATTGAAGTAAGCTTTTCTCCTATGCCTTCAGCTAAAGCAGTTCCTCCACCTATACAAAACGGAATATCAGCACCTAATTTTAGTCCTATCTCCTCTAAATGACCCTCAGTTAAATTCAAATTCCAAAGCTTATTTAGTCCTACTAATATCGCCGCTGCATTTGAACTTCCTCCAGCCATTCCTGCTGCTACTGGTATATTTTTTTGTATATAAATATCTAACCCCTTGTCCACATTGAAAGTGTTCTTCATTAAATCAACTGCTTTATACACTAGGTTGTTAAAATCTAATGGAATTTCATTACTATTACTTTTAATTATTATTTCCTTATCTTGTCTTTCTTTAACTTCAATTAAATCATATAAATCAATTGTCTGCATTATCATTTCGACTAAATGATATCCATCTTGTCTTTTTCCCAATACGTCTATAGATAAATTTATTTTCGCTCTACTTTTTAATTTTATCGAATTCATTTTAGCCTCCTTAATACTTCTTTTTGTATATCGTATAATGCATTACTAATTATAATTATACTACAAAACAAAATAATAGGGGACTTTATCCCCTATTATTTTTTTCTTTATTCATTTTGTGTAACCTTCTTTTCTAAAATTAGACATTTACCTGGGACTAAATTTTCATTTAAATCAATCTCATTAGTCTGAGCGATTTCTTCTTCTGTTGTATTGTATTTTTTAGCTATATCCCATAGGTTATCATTTTCTTTGCAAATATATATAATTATACTTGGAGCCTTTGATAAGTCGTATTCGCCTTTATCTTCTCCTTTTATTATGAAGCTCTCTGCCTTTTTATCAATTACCTCTATAAATCTTCCTATCTTTATGTTTAATTCAATTTGATTTCTATTTAAATCGGCATCTACCTTTTCGATACAAATCGTATTAAATACTGAACATGTATCAGATAATTTATTTACTTCTAATTCGTGCTCAAAAGGAATTTCTTCATTTATCTTATAAATCATTTTCAAGCCTTCAACAGGAACGAAAAGTATATCTGCCTTTATTATGCCCTGTATTACACAATTAGAACCCTCTATATAAGTATTTTCTATAGATGCATTGCAGCAAATATTTACAATATCCTTTATTTGTATATCCTCATTATCATAAGCTAAAGATTCCCTTACTAAAAAATTATCCCTTGATGACATTAAGGTTTTATTTAAATTTATAAATCTATGCTCAAACTTAATTATTTTTTGAGGAGAATAGGCATCCTGAAGTACTTCTCTAGTGACCTCTTCACTTACCTTTACCTTTGAAAAAACTGTGCACTCTACTTCTAAAAGTCCCGTGCTGTTATCTGGATTTCGTTTAAACTCATAATTGAAATCACCTATATTCATAAGTATTTCTTCATTCATTCCATCAAATACTCCCGGTACTTCTATAAATTGTGTAAAATCAATTCCCACTTTATCTAGCTCAACAACTTCTGAGTCATAAGTGCATGCTAGAGGATCTATTTCTAGCACACCACCTATTATAACTTTATTATCTGTTATTCTGCTTTCTTTAACCTTTAGCCTAGGTGTTATATTTATAATATCCTCTATTTCCTCTACATTAACTGTAATCGTATCTCTGACTACATTTTCCGATTTTTCAATTCCAACTATATCTTGAAATGAAATTTCCTTTCTGTGCTTTTGTATGCCTTCAACCTGAGAAACATCCTTCACTATATCTAATCGCTGCTTTTCAAATAAGCTTCCTCTTATATTAATTAGAGCCCCTACCTTTATCTTTCTTTCATTCATTATAGTACAATCCATATGCTCTACCTCAGGAAAAAGCATATATTCCATATCAGGAACAACATTATCCTTTTCTATAACTTCATTTATCTCGATTTTACCGTTTATATTCGATATTGTGCTCTTATCATCCGCAACATAAATAACATTATAATTAAAGCTTCCTCTACAGGTTATTTTACCTTCTAGCATCTCAACCTTTCTAATTACTATGTATCCCATAGTGTCAACAATATCGTACACATCTGATTTTCTATCTGGAACAACATTTTCGGCTTCTATAAAGGTTTGAAATTTTCCGAAGTCCATTCTATTGTCTATTTTAATAATATCCTTAATTAACTCCACAGCTATCCCTCCCATATAATTTAACTATTAAATTATATTTATCAGGACAAAAAAAAATTACACCTATTTAATAGGTATAATTTTAACTTACGTTTAATGCATCGTCTGTAGTTTTGCAAATTTGTAATTTTACATTTGCTGTCAATAAATCAGAGTAGCTATAAGACACTCTTTGATTTCCATCTGATGTTCCACCTAATTTTACTACAAAAACACTTGGATATACATTTTCTAATACCCCAACTTTTGTAACAACCTGTTTTCTACCTTTGTTGGCCTTTAATACTATAGTCTTTCCTAAGTGTTTCTTTAAAGTTACTCTAATCTTATCCAAAGTTTGAACAGTAGCCACAACATCACCTTCTTTATTTTTATATGTTTACATAATATCATAAAAAAGGAAATTTGTCAAACGTATAAACTAATAATTTTATATATTTTTTACTCTATTGTCAATAGTATTTTATAAGAATACAGTATTATTTTAAATTTACCATATTTTTATCAAAATGTATGGTTTTGATTTAATATTCAAAATTTTAGCTAAATTTATGTTTATGAAATTTTACAATAAATAAGGTCTTGGCATCGCCCATCTAAATTTACCTCTCGTCTCAAATCCACCGATTCCTTTTATTCCTGTGATTGTCTGCTCTAATATTTCTTCTATAGGAACTACTATATCAATTCTAGAGCAAGCTATTTTTTCAACTATAAATACGGGATCTAGTGCATGTATCATTATTCTCCCCGGTGAACTAGCATAATTAGCCCCAGCCTTCATCAGAGCTTCATAATTAGACTGACAAGCTCCCGCGAATATAACTAAACTATCTAAATTAGGTTGCCACTTTCTAGCCTCCTTTACAGCCTTTAAAAAATTATATGAATTTCTATAATTGTTTATATTTTTTATATCGCCATTTTTTACATGCATAGCATCATGACCTGTTATTACTAATATATCAGGATTGTGCTTTTGCAATAGATTTTTAACCTCTTTATATTGATTTGCTTCCGGTATCGCAACTCCGACAGCTGGAATTCCCAGCTGAGAATATACATCTAAGCATATTTTTAAATATTCTTTATCTCCATCTATTTGAAGGACCTTGCCTGGAATACCATAGACATTAGCTGTCGATTGAGCTAACTTTGGGATTCCACGCATATTTTTTTTATCTCTTTCCTTTGCTTTTTTAATAGATCTATATAAAATATTTTCAACATTTTTATCCATTAAAACTTCTCTTATATCTGGAGGCTTCAACAATTCTAAATCACTTAAATATGCATCTGCTATAATTCTAAAGGCAACTCCTTTTAATATAGCTACTTTGTCTCCATTTTCATCAGTTATAATATCGGTAATTTTAAAAACAATATCCTTATCATACGACTTTCTAGCTACAATATCTCCAACCTTCATGGTAATCCCCCTATTACTCGATTTAGTTTATATTATGTTGTTTAATTATTTTTGTTCCAAAAGTCATCAAAAAGTATCAATTTAAAATCAGAATATTATATAATTTATATATGGTTTTAATTAAACTAAATAGGAGGACTACATAATGAGAATAGGAATTTTAGCATGCTCAGTATTTGAACCTGAGCTAGAAAAAGTTTTAGAAGATATAAAAAATAAAAATTTATTCGATGCCGATATTGAAGTTACTTATCTTCATTTCGGTCTACATACTGATTTAGATAAACTAGAAGCAGATGTTACAGATGCATTAGATAAAATGACTGTAGAATACGATAAGGTAATAGTTCTTTACGGTTCTAAATGTCACTATAGATTCTTCGAGTTTTTGAAAAAATACAATAATATTGTTACTATTAAACCATCAAACTGCTTAGAAGCTATTATAGGTGATAGAGTGGTTGAATCATACGTTGATGGCAAAGATATATATTTAACTTCAGGTTGGGTAGAAAAATTCGATGAATTAAATGAATTTAGTAATGCAGTAGATAATTATGATAGATTAAATCAATTTGGTATGTATGAAAATGCTATAATAGGGGACACAGGTGTTATTAAAATAACTGATGATATGGTATTTGATTTATATGAAAAAATTCAAGTTCCTGTCGAAGTTGAACCTGTAAATATAAGTATTTTTGAAAATTTAATAACAGATGCTATTCAAAGAGCAATTAGTGCTTAAATATATCTAAATTTTTAGTATAAAAATATTAAATCGTATAACAAAAAGAATATTATTAGAAATTTAATTCTCAATAATATTCTTTTTTAATGTATTTTTAATCATTGATATGCTCATGCCCCCAGTTACAAAGTGCTTGTAATACAGGCATAAGCGATTCACCTCTTTCAGACAATCTATACTCAACTTTTGGTGGAACTTGTGGATATTCAGTTCTTATTATTAAGTCATCCGCCTCTAATTCTTTCAACTGTTTGCTAAGCATTTTATGAGTAACATCTCCTAATGCTCTTTTTAATTCTCCATAACGTAAAACTTCATTTTTCCAAAGCCAAAATAGTATATGCATTTTCCACTTTCCATCTATTAGAGACATTGCATACATAAATGGCTTAGCATTGACCTCTCTACACTTCAATTGGTTATTATTTTCTGTACTCATATATATACTCTCCTTTATGATAGTATCTGTCAAAAAAGTACGTACTTACTTTTTATTTTATTTTAGTCTATCATAAATGTATGTTAAGGAAAAGGAGATGTAATAATGAAAAAACAAATAGAAATATTTGATTATGCTAATGACATTTTAAAAGCTGTTAAAAAGGGTATTTTACTTACAACTAAAGCTGATGATAAAGTAAATACTATGACTATTTCGTGGGGAACTCTTGGAATAGAATGGGGTAAAACTTTATTCACTGTTTTTGTAAGAGAAAATAGATTCACAAAATCACAATTAGATAAAAATCCTGAATTCACAATAAACATTCCAGTTGGTGACTTTAATAAAAAAATTCTAGGCCTAGCTGGCACAAAATCAGGACACGATATGGATAAAATAAAAGAAATTGGTTTAACATTAGAAGAATCAGAAAAAATTTCTGTACCTGGAATCAAGGAATTACCACTTACTCTTGAATGTAAAGTTTTATACAAACAAGACCAAGACAGAAATGCTATCCCTTCTGATATAGTAAAAGATTTCTACCCTTCTGATGTTGATAGTTCATTCCACGGCGCTAATAAAGACTATCACACTGCTTATTATGGTGAAATTGTTAATGCTTATATAATTCAAGACTAATATATTAATTTATTTAATATAAAATAGGCCATTCTTATCTAATAATAAGAATGATCCGTTTATTATAAAAAAGCATCTGAAACCACATATTAAATGTGTATTTCAAATGCTTTTTATTTATTTAGATATTATTTCCCACAGCATTTTTTGTATTTTTTACCGCTTCCACATGGGCATGGATCATTTCTTCCAACCTTGTTTTCTTTTACAACTATTCTTGATCTGTTGTAGTCTTTAGTTATAGCTTTTCTAGTTTCTGGAGATAATATTCCATCCCATCCATCTAATCCATATAACCAATGTGCTTCAGCAGCTAACATATTGTAATATAATTTTTCCCATTCTATTTTTATAGAAACTTGAGTATCAGCTTCTATAGCTTCTAGGTTTAAGCTTTCTTTTAAGCTTTCGTTTATTCCATCCATGAATCCCATGAATACTTCGTTGCTTACACCGTATTTAGTAGCTAATTCAGAAACAACACCTTCTACAACTTCAGTTTTATTGTTTAATATTTCGTTGTATATCCCTGCTTCTGATTCTAAATAATTTTGCCAGAATTTTATTTCTTCATCATTATTTGCATGATTATCACAAAGATTTTTCCAATCTGCATATAAACTCATTATAATTTCCTCCTAAATAATTAATTTATTTTTTAAGTTTTATTTTCTCATTTGACAATTCTATATTATATCATAATTAAATAATTCTTTTAATACCTTTATAGCATACTCTTGCTCTATAAAATACGGACTTGTGGCGATTGTAATGACTTTGGCGCCTTTTATTAAATCTTTTATCTTATTTAGTTTAAAATCATATGGAATATAGTCCATATCCTTCGAAAATATATCTAAATCTATGTCTAAAACATATTCTCCGTCTACCTTTATATCAAATCCATAAGAACTATCAATTATGTCTATATCAGAAAATATTTCTTTTTTCAACGCTGGCTGTATAAAATTGCCTACGTTCAAAACCTTGTTTGTATATCTAAAAACATCGTCTAAATCATCTACATCAACATTGTATTCCTCTGGCTTTCTCATGTCCTTATGCTGATCTACATGAATTAATCTACAGCCTTTATCGAAAAGTCCCTTTTGCAGACTTTTCATCCAAAAATAAAATGCATGATTATGGTTATCAAATATATATACAACCTTGTCGTCTACTTCATATTGAACTAAATTTTTAAGCCCGATTGCCTTTATTTCTGTATCTTCATCGATTTCGTTGAATACTATATTTTCTCCTAAACACACATCCTCCAAGGTTCCTTTTATCAACTTCGGAACGAAGATTTTCTTATTAGTTCTCTCTTCATAAGAAAAAATATTATTTCCTACTGGTTCTTCAATGTAAAAACCTCTATATCTCTCCATTTCTTCTCCTTTTGAAACATGTATAATAATTTATACTATATCTCTAAAACTAAAACATATTCCATGGATATTCACTTGGTGGTTCACAGATAAATTCCATTTTTTCCTTTTTAGTCGGATGCTCTATTTCTATTTTATAAGACCACAGTGCAATTTGTTGTCCTTTTTTATTGACGTTTTTTCCGTATCTTTGATCTCCATAAAGCGGATGCTTTCTGCTTGAAAATTGTACTCTTATTTGATGTGGTCTACCTGTTTTTAAATCAACCTCTACAAGACTAAAACCATTATTTGACGCCAATGTTTTATAGCTCAATTTGGCATCTTTAGCATCCTCGTGATTTTTATTTACCACGCTGACCATGTTAGATTTCTTGTCTTTATATAGATAGTCACTTAGACTGTCTTCGCTTTTTTTCATATTTCCATGAATTACAGCCTTATAAGTCTTTTTAAATGTTTTATTTCTGACCTGCTCAGACAGTCTAGAAGCAGCCTTTGAAGTTTTAGCAAACACCATTACTCCGCCAACTGGTCTATCTAATCTATGTACAAGCCCAACAAAAACATTACCTGGTTTATTGTATTTTACCTTTAAGTATTTTTTTAGTAAATTTACCATATCATCATCGTTAGTATTGTCGCCCTGAGATAATACGTTTACTGGCTTCTCAACTACTAATAAATGATTATCCTCGTATATTACATTGATCATTATTTAGACTCCCATCTACCAAATATACCACATGGAAGAATTTTTCCGTCTCTTGAAGCAGGTATTCCTAATTCTCCACCGTATATTGTTCCACCTTTTACTTTCTTACCGATAGTAGTTTGAAGTACATTTTCTAGTACTATTGGAGAAAATCCTGTTGTATAAGAGTTTATTAAGAAAAATAGTGGCTTATCAGATAATACCTTCATACATAGATTTACAAAGTCAAAAAGCTTATCTTCTATTTGCCAAACCTCTCCCTTAGGTCCTCTTCCATAAGAAGGTGGATCCATTATTATCGCATCGTATTTATGTCCTCTTCTTATTTCTCTTTCTACAAATTTTACAACGTCATCTACTATAAATCTTACTTTTCTATCTCCAAGACCTGATAAATGAAGATTTTCCTTTGCTTGAGTAGTCATACCCTTAGAAGCATCTACGTGACAAACCTCTGCTCCAGCTGCCGCACAAGCTACAGTTGCTCCACCAGTATAAGCAAATAAATTTAAAACCTTTATAGGTCTTTTAGCATTTTTTATTTTATCCATAGACCATTCCCAATTTGCCGCTTGTTCTGGGAATAATCCTGTGTGTTTAAATCCTGTTGGTTTTATATAAAATTTTAAATTTTTATAGCTTATAGTCCATTGTTCTGGGTATTTTTTCTTGTGTTCCCATTGACCGCCACCTTTGTTGCTTCTGTGGTAATGACCATGAGGATTTTTCCATAGAGCCCATTCTGATTCCATTGGCCATACTACTTGAGGGTCCGGTCTTCTAAGTACATATTTTCCCCATCTTTCTAATTTTTCTCCATTTCCCATATCTATAAGTTCATAATCTTTCCATTGATCCGCTAATAATAACAATTTATTACCTCCCATTATTCTATTAATCTTATGTATTATATCATATAATCACCTTTATTTTAGCTATTTTCGTTACTTTATATACTTTATTTATCTTTGATAATTATAAAGTTCTTTTTTTTATAAAAAAATCATAAATATTACTAATTTATTTTTACAAACAGGAGGTGAGCAGTTGCGTAAATTTATAAAATCTACACTCTAGATTTCATAAATTTTGCAACGAATTATAATGAATCAAATGAACACCAATTACGTAGGCTGTATTTATAATTTATTATATATTCAATATAATGAGATTTTTGGGCGAGAAGAATTCTTCTACTTTGATATAAGCTATCCAATCTTTTATAATGTCAAAAATGGATATTTTCAAGTAGATAAGAATATCCTAGATAGCTTAAATAAAACTGTATACTCTAGTGTCGAAACTTTTAGAAATGGACTTTATGAAGAAATGGCTCAATACAACAAGACAGCAGCAGAAAATAATCTTCCTAAGAGAGTTTACCAAGTAAACACTACTTATGACATAACCTTTAGTAAAAACCATATTTTAAGCTTTATTCTGTATTTAACCTCTCTTAGTACTAACGAAGGACCTCAATATGAAGAATTATATAGCTTCAATATAGATTTGTTAAACGGAAATCAGCTTTCTTTAAAGGATTTATTTAACCCAAATGTAAATTATATAAATCTACTTTCTAATTATATCAATAATAAAATTTCTGAAACACCAAATCTTTTTTATCAAGATACAGTTGTGGAAATTCCAGATTCACAAGCCTTTTACATAACAGATAAAGGCATCGTATTATTTTTCGCTGAAGATGAAATAGCCCCTTCAGAAGCAGGCATCCAAAAATTCTTAATTTCCTTTGAAGAATTCGGTCAATATATCAACCCTAGATTTTATTGCAACCCGCAAAACGTAATTAGACGAAGAAAAAAATAGTTCACATTTAGAGAAACAATTATTTTTGTTTCTCTATTTTTATTCGTTATTTTTTGTTATCTATTTAACATTTATACTATATTATTTTTATAATTATTAAAAATCGTTTTCCTTAGGTTATTTATTTAACTTTTTAAAACTATATTTATTTAACTTATTTTATTTAATTTTCAGATAAAAACTATTAAAAACAAATACTTTTATTTTATTATATTAATTTTTTTATAATATTGTTTTTTGTATACCAAATAGAGTATTATTATAACATCAATAAACAATTAAATAGTTAATTAATTATTAGTCAATTATTTTTAATAAATTTATTTAGCTAAAGGTATTTTATTAATTTTCAGAATATTTATATTTATCTAAAAGGAGTGATTATTTTGTCAACAACTACTAAAAATTATAATAACAGAAATCATACTAAATGTGAAAAAATAGATGCTTTATTAAAAAAATATGTAAGATTAAAAACTTATCATAGCATGAAACCAATATACGGTGAAATATTAGAATCTACAGAATATACAATAACTGTAGTACCTAAATACATAGGATCTTTTGATGAAGTAAATTATGAGAAATTACCAACATATTTACTACCTAAAAGCTCAATAATAGATATTAGAGAAATTATATAATTACATACAAATAAACAAGATTTCAAGATATTTAGTTTAAAATTATACATATAAAGAAAAAACTAAATGTAACTATATATCCATAATAGTTTCCTATAGAAGAGAATTAATTTGTTTGCTTTCCTTTTGTGTTTTTTCTCTTCTATATTTTTTACTGTTAGAGATGTAGAAATACATGTAATCAAATCCCAATAAAAAACAAGCAATACGTAAAACTTTACAGATTGCTTGTTTTTTTACTTAATATTCTATTTCTCCTTCTATAACAAAAGGATTATATGAATCAAATTTCGATTTTTTATAAGAAAAAAGCTACTGTGAACCAATACAAATCTGGTCACAGTAGCCTATTAAATTAATCATATTAAATTAATCAGCTAAATTATACACTTTTAATTGATCTTTATCAATATGTTTTTGATTTACCTTAACTAAAGCTTTTAATGTATCTAATGAAGTCATAACATCTATAGAGTATTCAGTTGCTAATCTTCTTATCTTGAATCCATCTCTTGTTGCATCGTTACCTTTAGTTGGAGTATTTATAACCATATCAACTTGATTATTAGTTATAACATCAAGTAAGTTAGGTCTTGCTTCTCTTATTTTATTAACTACAGTAGCTTCTATACCATTGTTTCTTAAATATAGTGCTGTTCCTTCTGTAGCCATGAAAGTATATCCTACCTTCTTCATTTCTTTTGCTATTTCTAAGAATTCTTCTTTATCTTGATCATTTACAG
>NZ_JBJDXL010000377.1:0-3173 GCF_051866655.1 Intestinibacter sp. | reverse complement strand
AAGCTTAATAAATATGCTAGGTGCGTATTATTCTAAGGCAGTTGATTCAAGTGTGATTTTTGATAATTTGAAAATAAGTGGAGTCGATGGATACAAGGATCACTTAAATAAATATAACGTAATAAGTATTTCTTTCAATGAAATCCCTGATAACATGAACACTTACGAGGAGTATATAAATAATATAACAAATCAAGTAAAAAAAGACGTGATAAACGAGTTCGACCTAAAAGATATTGATGAATCAGACAGTTTAAAAAGGATTCTTCAAAAATCAAACCAACAATTCATATTTTTACTAGATGAATGGGATTACATATTCAACAATAATTTATTTGAAGAGAGCCAAGATAAATTTCTAGAGTTTCTTAGAAATTTATTGAAAGATGAATCCTATGTAGAGCTTTGTTATATGACAGGTGTTTTACCTATAAAAAGATATTCAAGTGGTTCAGCGCTTAACATGTTTGACGAGTTTACGTTTCTTAAAGATAGAAAATTTGGAGAGTATTTTGGTTTTACTGAGGATGAAGTTTTAGCTCTTTGTGAACAAAATAAATACATGGATTTTGAAAAATTGAAAAGCTGGTACAACGGGTATACAACAGCAAAAGGCATAAAAATATATAATCCGCGTTCTGTGGTCAAAGCACTTAAAAACAATTACTGCGAAAGCTATTGGACGAACACTAAAGCTTCAAAATTCCTTAAATCTAATATTATTAAAGAAGACATAATAAAAATGCTCTCAGGGGAAGAAATAGACCTAACTATAAATGAAGAATTTAGAGCAGGACAAGCTGAACCGAAGACTAAAGAAGAAATATACTCTGCTATGATCACTTTAGGCTTTCTATCTTACAATGATGCTTATTTAAAAATACCAAATAAAGAATTAATGCTAGAATTTGAAAATGAACTAAAAAATAGCACTTTGAAGTAATAAATCTATTATATATATTACCTCAAAGTGCTATAATTTTTTTAAAATAAACAAATAAGGAGATTGAAAATGAAAAAATACTCTATAACGCAAATAACAAGGCACATTATTCAACTGTTAAGCTTTATACTATTTCCAGGACTATTCATATTGACATGGAATGCAATATCATCAATATACAGAGCAATATTAGAAGGAACATTTACATTATCTAGCATGATGTCGCCGATATTAATTTTAATAGCAGTAATACCAATCACGATTTTCCTAGGCAGATTTTTCTGCGGATACATCTGCGCCTTTGGAAGTATGCAGGAATTCCTAAATTACCTAGGCACAAAATTAAAAATAAAAAACATAAAAATAAATCCGAATCTCGACAAAAAATTAAAATACATAAAGTACATATTAATAATAATATTTGTAATGCTTTGGACCTTCAACATCACAATAGACGCAAAGCTCAGCCCATGGAATGTCTTTGGCGTATATTCATCATACAAGGGCTGGTCAGATTTTAGCATGCTCCTAACATTTGGAGGACTTTTGCTTTTACTAATAATCATATCTTCACTGTTTGTAGAAAGAGTTTTTTGCAGATATTTTTGTCCATTAGGCGCAATATTCTCATTAATATCAAAGCCTCGCATTTATAAAATAAAAAAGGATTCAACTGAATGCGTAAACTGCGATTTATGCACAAAAAAATGTCCAATGGGAATAGATGTCGACGAAGAAACAAGCGCCCACGGAAAAGTCATTTCCAGTGAATGCGTAGATTGTTTCAAATGCATAGACACATGCAAGCCAAAAGCTCTATACATAAATCCAAAACAAACTGTATCAGGAATAGTTGTTGCAGCTATAATTTTAGGAATATATTGTGCAGGAACAATGACTCCAAATACAAGTAATTCGGGCGAGCAATTACTCCAAAATTCTCTAACACAAGGCAAATACACAGATGGAACATATACAGGCAGCGGAGAAGGTTATAGAGGAACCGTGACAGTCGAAGTAAAAGTAAGCGATAGAAATATTTCCTCTATCACAGTACAGTCATACCAAGACGATGAGCCATTTTTCGATAAGGCGCAAAACACAATAATAAATGAAATTATTTCCAATCAATCTACAGATGTTGACGTGGTAAGTGGCGCTACTTATAGTAGTAATGGGATAATCGAGGCGGTAAGTGATGCTTTGGGAGTTTCGTTTACGAATCCTAATGATCAGATGGAAAATGAGAGAGGTCATGGCGGTGGTCATAGACATAGAATGGAGTAATTTTTTTAGTTTATCAAAGGAGGTACCTATGAATCTTGTTGTTTTTGAAGAAAATATAAATCCTGTTATATTAAAAAGAGGATATTATTACTACACAGGTGGAAATATTAGTGAGGATTTTGAGAAAAAAGGCAATAAATACACATTTAGAGTATATGGAACTGATCAGTATAAAGTAGTTGTTGAATTAGACGAAGATGAAAATATATTGAGTTCAAAATGTAACTGTCCATATGATTTAGAGCCTATTTGCAAGCATCAGGTAGCAGTTTTTTATAAATTAAGAGATTTATTAAAAGGAAAAATAAAGTGTGAAAATAAAACTATGTATCAGCCTAAAGCTGAAGAAATAACCCTTAATGATGTACTTAAAAGCCTCGATAAAAACCAACTTATAGATATAATCATGGATCAAATTGCAGAGAATCCAAAATCAAAAAACTCTATTTTAATTAAATATTCACCAATTCTAGACGATGAAAGTGAATTAAAAAAATGTGAGGATTACATAGATTCAAGCTTTAAAATGTATTTTAAAGAGGATAATTATATAGAGGATAGATCGTATTTATTTGCACTGGATGTAAAAGAAATGTTTAAAAGAATATGCGTGATTGAAAATAAAATACTGGCAATGGATATATTGTTATTAGTTTTAGAAAAATCTATATATTATATGCAGTATATCGATGATTTTGATTTATATTTTTATGATGATGATTATAATTTGGAATTTTTAGTTAAGGATGTAATACGTATGATTGAAAAGGTAGCTTTAAGTGTCGACGATTTTGAAGCTAAAAATAAAGTATTGAATAAATTATTAGATGAATATGAGAGTGAAGCGTTAAGCGACTGGCATAATTTTAAAATGGAAATAATGGATGTTTGCTGTGAAATAGCAAATACAAAAGAAATTCAAAAAATACTTGCTCATGAGATA
>NZ_JBJDXL010000376.1:0-14528 GCF_051866655.1 Intestinibacter sp. | reverse complement strand
TATTGAGTTATTTAAAAGAGAACATCGAACTATCACCTTAACTCCTGCTGGGGAGGAGTTTTTAATTTTTGCTAAAAAAAGCATAGATAGCTACGATAAAATGCAAAGAGATTTATGTAAATACAAAAGTGAAGAAAGTGAAGTAATTACAATTGGGGTTATAGATACTATGATTGAATATGGACTTGCTGCCCTTATAGGAGATTTCCACAAGGAGTATCCAAATATCCATATAGAGCTTATAGAAAGAGGTAACAATTCTATATTAGAATATTTAAATGTTTCCAAATTCAATTTGGCATTTGTAAATGATCTAGGGTCAAACAATAAATCTATGGATTCATATGAGCTTTTTAGCGACAACTTAGTCATGGTTACATCTGAAAACCATAGATTTTTAGAGAGCAAAACAATTGCTCTTGATAAAACATCTAAAGAAAAATACATTTCTTTAAGTGGAGATCCTACATTGCACAATATATTTTTAAATGTTTGGGGAAATCTAAACTTCTTTCCAAGTATTTCCTATATAGATAGTCAAACGAAGACATTGCTGGCTTTAGTTTCTGAAGATATGGGAGTTACACTACTTCCCGATACTATAGCCACATCTTATAAAAATAATATAAATAGTCATATAAAAATTATTAACCTATTCGATGATTTTAATGCAAAAACTTATTTAGTAAATATAAAAAATAAAAAATTATCTAAAAACGAAACTCTTTTTAAAAATTTTGCATTAAAATGGTTTGATAATCAAAGTTCTTAAAATTTAATAAACCTCAATATATTATTTTAAAAACGTAAAGGGAGATTTCCTTACATCTCCCTTACTACATTTATTTTTATTTTAAAAATTTATTCGCTACCTGTTTATCATCGAAAAAGTATTTTTTGTCTCCTTTTATTTGGTAGGTTTCGTGACCCTTTCCAGCTATAATTATAAGGTCACCTTTTTCGTATATTTCAATAGATTTTTGTATAGCCTCCATTCTATTTTCTATTATTAAGTAATTATTTAAATTTTTATCGATTCCCTTTAAAATATCATCTATTATGTCTATTTCACTTTCAAATCTAGGGTTGTCAGAGGTTATAATTACAACATCACAATTTTTTTGTGCAATTTTTCCCATAAGAGGTCTTTTCTCTTTATCCCTATCTCCACCACATCCAAAAACTAATATTAACCTGCCACAAGTCAGCATTTTTGAGCTTTTGATTAAATTAAAAAGTGCATCTGGTGTATGCGCGTAATCGACTATTATATCTACACCATTTTCATTTTTTACATAGTCAAGTCTTCCTTGTACAGGTTTTATCTTTTCTACTCTCTTTATTACATCCTCGCATTTTATTCCAAGCAAAATACAGGTGCTTATCGCCGCCAACGAATTATATACGTTAAAATACCCCAAAATAGGCATTGAAACATGGTATTTTTTATCCTTCACTATTAGAGTATACTCCGTTTTATCTCTAAAAAGCTTTACATCTACCGCCCTGAAATCAGCCTCCTTATCTACTGCATAGCTGTAGTTTTTTACATTTTTATTCGAGTTATTTTTAAAAAATTCCTCTCCAACCGCGTCGTCTATATTAAATAAATTTATCGATTTTGTCTTATAGAATAATTTTTCCTTGGCTTTTTTGTAGTTTTGGATATTTTTATGAAAATCCAGGTGATCCTGAGTTAAATTTGTAAATACACCTATTTCATAATCTATACCCTCTACTCTATCTAAAACAAGCGCGTGAGATGAAACCTCCATTACGCAGTATTTACAGTTATTATCTATCATATTGTTTAGATTTCTCTGTATATCCAAGCTCTCTGGAGTTGTATTTTTAGACTCTTCAGCTTTATCTCCATCGTAAATTTCTATAGTTCCAATGGTACCTACTTTATTTTCATACTCAATTATTTGCTTTATGAAGCTGACTGTGCTAGTCTTTCCGTTAGTTCCAGTTACGCCTATTAAATTTATTCTTTGAGATGGATTTTCGAAAAAATTCTTCGCTATTATAGGCATCGCTTTTTTCGTATCAGATACTTTTATATAAGTTACATCTCTTTTGTACTTTACCTTCCTATCTATTAAAATAGCCTTTACTCCTCTTTTTATACTTTCATCTATATAATCGTGACCGTCTACTGTATTACCTCTTATACAGATAAACATAGATCCCTGCTTTATATTTCTAGAGTCATACGATATATCCTCAATAGAAATATCAACTGGACCATTTATGCTCAAAACTTCAACCCCTTGTAAAATTCTTAAAAGCTCCATAAATCCCTCCTCAACAGACAACACTTTAATCCATTTATGTATCAGAATGTTTGCTCTCTTGAAATTCCTTTAGTGAAATATATACTTTTTCGTACTCTAAAAAAAAGTTTATCAATATTTGGATTTTTTCTAATGTATCATAACTTATCGTGTGCTCTATTTTTTCCGTTTCCTCGTGAATATTATGCTCTAGACCTAAAATCTCTAAAAATTTATAAACTGTGTTATGCCTTTTCAACAAAGTTTCTCCTATTTTATATCCAGTATCAGTTAACTTTATATGGTTGTATTTTTTATACTCCAGTATATTTTTATCATTTAGCTTTTGAACCATTTTCGTGACAGATGCTGGCTTTATATTTAATTCATTTGCAATATCCTTGACCTTAACATCTTTATTTTCCAGATATATCCTGTAAATCATCTCCAAATAATCCTCTTCACTAGGTGTTAATTTATTACTCTTCATATATTCATTAAAGGTAAAATATTTATTCAAAAAAACACCTCCTATATATTTATTATTTTTTTTTATAAAATTTATTACTATTTTGCACAATTTAAATGATTCCTTCATAAGTTAAAATTAAGATTGTTAGCTTAGGCTAAATTTTTTTAAGGGGGATTTTAAATTGAAAAGATTAACAGACATAAATATAAAAAACACAGCTCAGGTAGAAGAATTATTATCAGAGGGCAATTTAAGAGAGAGAATGCTAGCTCTTGGATTTACGAAAGGAGCTTTGATAGATGTTTTGAGAAAAGGGCCTAAAAACAACCTAACTGTCTACAAGGTAAGAGGTTGTAAAATTGCACTTAGAGAGGAAGAGAGCAATTTAATTCTAGTGAAATAGGAGGATAACAATATGGGTTTGACATATAAAAATTGTAAAATCAAATCTCTAAAGGATTCCTTTAATATTGAACGAAAAGATGACTCCTACATCGTAGCACTTGCAGGAAACCCAAATACAGGAAAAAGCACAGTTTTCAATTATTTAACTGGATTAAAGCAGCACACAGGAAATTGGCCTGGAAAAACAGTATCGACTGCTAGGGGTGAATTTAATTACAACAATATAAATTACGACCTTATCGATTTACCTGGAACTTATTCTCTATTTGCATTGTCTCAAGAAGAAATTGTAGCACGTGATTTTATATGCTTTGGAGATGTAGATGCAGTTATCGTGGTATGTGATGCTACTTGCCTTGAGAGAAACTTAAATTTGGTTTTTCAGGTTTTAGAATTAACAGACAAAGTCGTATTGTGTATCAACCTAATCGACGAGGCCGAAAAAAAATCAATCGAAATAGATAGACAGAAACTCGAAGATTTACTAGGTATTCCAGTAGTTTTAACTAGCGCCAAAAATAAAATCGGCATGGATGAGCTCCAGGATAAACTAGAAGAAACCGTATTAAAAGAAACCTCATCATATAAAAATCTAATAACTTACGGCGACAATATAGAAAATATAGTAAGTAGCTTTAAAGAAGAATTAGAAAATACATTTTCTCAAATCAACCCTAGATGGCTAGGTCTTAGATTGTTAGATGGAGATGAAAGCATATTTTCTTCTTTAAACAAATATATAGAAGGAGATTTTGAATCGATATTAGACGATATAAAATCAAAAATACCCGAAGATATAGATAAGAAAAAAATTAGAGATGACTTTTCAAAAATAAATTACGACTACGCCTCAAAGCTATTTGAAGCTGCAGTCTCTACAAAAGACAACACATACGACCTCGATGATAAGATAGATTCAATAGTTACTTCAAAGCATTTTGCTATACCTATTATGCTAATTATGCTCTCTGTAATTTTATGGATAACTATCTGTGGTGCAAACTATCCATCTCAGCTTTTATCAAATGCTTTATTTAGTATAGAGCCCGGCATGTACAGTTTTTTAACTGGTTTAAACATACCTGTATGGATTTGCAACATGATAGTATTTGGACTTTATAAGACATTTGCATGGGTTGTATCTGTAATGCTTCCACCTATGGCTATCTTTTTTCCTTTATTTACATTTTTAGAAGATCTAGGTTATCTACCTAGAATCGCATTTAATCTAGATCATCTATTTAAAAAATGTAAAACCCATGGAAAGCAATGTCTGACTATGTGCATGGGATTTGGATGTAATGCATGTGGTGTAATCGGATGTAGAATTATCGACTCACCACGTGAGAGATTAATTGCAATACTTACAAATACTTTTATGCCTTGTAATGGTAGATTTCCTACGTTAATCGCTATATCTACTATATTTTTTACATCTGCTATAAGTAATTCTGTTTTATCGAATATATCTACTGCTATTTGCGTAACTTTAATTGTACTTGTAGGAATAATGATAACTCTATTAGTATCTTACTTATTATCTAGAACAATTATCAAAGGTGAAAGCTCTACATTCACTCTAGAACTCCCTCCATATAGAGTCCCAAATATAGGAAGAATTATATACACTTCTATAATCGATAGAACACTATTTGTACTGAGCAGGGCTGTAGTCGTAGCAATACCAGCTGGCGTTTTAACTTGGATTTTAGCTAACACTTATATTGGAGATATTACTATTTTAAGCCACATAGCTTTAGCACTAGATCCAATAGGCAAATTCATAGGACTCGATGGATTTATACTATTGGCGTTTATATTAGGTATGCCGGCAAATGAAATCGTAATTCCAATTCTAATAATGTCTTATATGGCAACTGGCTCTATGACTGATTATGCAAGCTTACAGGAATTAGGAGATTTATTAGTATCACATGGTTGGACTTATTTGACAGCACTTAATTTAATGCTTTTTAGTCTACTTCACTGGCCGTGCACGACAACTCTACTTACTATAAGAAAAGAGACAAAAAGCACTAAATGGACTGCACTTGGATTTATAATACCAACATCTATAGCATTTTTAGTTTGTAGTGCTACTAGAATACTATACGATATATTTACTTTTATCATTTAAAAAAAGTGGGATTAATTCCCACTTTTTTATTACAAATATTATATTTACTTATAACTCCTAATAAAAATTCTTTAGTTGATTTAACCTGCTAGGGTGTCTTAATTTTCTTATAGCCTTAGCTTCAATTTGTCTTATTCTTTCTCTTGTAACTCCGAATACTTTTCCTATTTCCTCAAGAGTTTTAGGGTCATCATCATCAAGACCAAATCTCATTCTAATAACTCTTTGTTCTTGTTCACTAAGTCCAGTTAATAGCTCATCAATTTTTTCTCTCAAATTATGTTGCTCTACTTCGTGCATAACTACATCTGAAAAATTAGCATCTGAAGGAATGAATTCTACTAAACTACTATCTTCGTCTTCTTTTATTGGTGTGTCTAATGATACAATGTTTTTATCCCTTTTTAAAATATCTATAACTTTATCAACTTCCATATCACAAATATCAGCTAATTCCTCTAATGAAGGCTCTCTCTGTAATACATTTGCAAGTTCTTGTTTTTTTCTTTTTACAAAATTAATTCTTTGATGAAGGTGTACAGGTATTCTAATAGTGTTTTCACAGTCATCTATATATCTTGTAATACTTTGTTTAATCCACCAAGTAGCGTATGTACTAAATTTGTAACCTTTAGTATAATCATACTTCTCAACAGCTTTAATAAGACCTATATTACCCGCTTGTATTAAATCGAGCATATCTACATTTTCTTTTCTATATTTTTTGGCTATACTTACAACTAATCTATAATTAGCATTTATAAAGTCTTCCTTTGCCTCTGGTACGTCTTCGTTGACTTTTTTAGCCAATTCAACTTCTTCACCTGCAGATAACATCTTGTATTCCTCAATCTCTTTTAAATACATTTTCATAGCGTTTGATGATCCTGAAGAATCTGCATGAACATAATTTTCGTAAGTATTTTCTTTTTTAGCCCCCATAATATAACCCCTTCTTTTACACATAGTTTATTTAAGTATATATTTATTATATGTTTCCAAATAAAAAAAATGTAATACCATTTCAATTATTCATGATCGTGGCATCCGCAATCACAATCGTGATTATGATCATGATGATCGTGGTCGTGGCATCCACAATCGCAGTCATGGGCATGTAACATTTCTTCTTCTTGTATTCTCTTTTCCATTTCAAAAAATTCTTTTTCCATTTGTTCGTATGTAGGAAGAGATGCTTCTGTATCGTATTCTTCTCCAGTCCAATCTGCATACATCATTTCATTTCCATTTGTCAATATCATTCTGCCTGCTGTAGTTATATTATCTACATCTTCAAGGAAATCTATTTCTTTTTGTAATGCTTCTCCCTCCATTACAAAGTCTTCATCTACACATGTTACTATTAAAACTGGTACATAGTAATCTTCACCATTTTCTTTTACTACAACATTTACAACTATGTCTAAAATACCTTCTGCACCTTCTTCAAATTCACTTAAAGGTACGTTTGTGTCGATCATATCTTGAGGCACATATAAATCCTCCATAAGATATTTTAATACTCTTTCTTTAACAAATTCTTTTGACATTCTTTTCTCCTTTCTTTCTAAATATACAAAATTATTTGTTTTTTTGTTGTAAAATATATTATATTTCTTTTCTATAATATAATAAATTCAATATTTTTTCAATCATATTCGTACTTATTTTTATATGATGTACAAAATTTTATTATATTTGTAAAGTTAAAACAAATAATTTATATATTACTTGTAATTATGCTCAAATTAAATAAAATAAATACTATAAAAATTCTCTTTAGTTTTTATATCTTTTTCTTAAAAATTCCTTAAAATAGAGATATTTTAAATTATTTATTATATAATCAATGTTACAAGATTGTAATCGTATTTATTTTAAAAAAATTATATATTATTAATGTGAACAAATTTATAATTTTTAAAATTATATATTAAAAATTTAATAATACGAATTATGTATTGGGAGGCAATAAAATGAAAATCAAAAAGAAAATAATATCTATGTTGATGGCTACATGCCTAGTATTTTCTTCATTTGGTATGAGTAAATCTTTCGCTGATAGCTCAAAGGTAGTTACTATAGGTGTAAACAATTCACCTGAGCAAAGACAAACTATATTAAACTACTTTGGAGTAAAAGAAGATGAAGTTCAAATTATAACTGTAAATAATCAAGAAGAAAGAGCTTATCTAGGAAATGTGGCTACAGAAGAACAGCTAGGTACTAAGACTTATTCTTGTGCTTATGTTGAACCTACGACTGAGGGAAGTGGTATAAACGTAAAAACAGCAAATATAACTTGGGTTACTTCTTCTATGGTTGCAAGTACTTTATCAACTGCTGGACTTACTGGCGCTAACTGTGTTATAGCTGCAGTATTTCCTGTAAGTGGGACAGGTGCTTTAACAGGCGTTATGAAGGCGTTTGAAAATGCTACAGGAGAAAAGCTTGACGAGGACAAAAAAGAACTAGCTTCTGAAGAACTAATAACTACAGGAGATCTAGGCGATGAAATAGGTCAAGACAAGGCAACTGGTATAATAAACGACGTCAAAGCAGACATAATAAAAAACAACACACACGATACGACTCAAATTGCAGAGACAATAAACAACATAACAAACAACTACAATGTCAAATTGACAGATGCTCAAATTGACAAGATAACAGCTTTAATGGAAAAAATAGCTGCTCAAAATTACGATTACAACGAAATGAAATCAACTTTAAACAACGTATCTAACGTTGTAAGCGACAACTTAAAGGAAGCTGGTGAAAATATAGATACTGGTGGAATAATGGATTTCTTCTCTAAAATAGGCGATTGGTTTAGCGGTTTATTTTCAGGCTCTGAAGACCTAGGTATATTAGGTGAAACTAACGATTCAATGTTAGATAAGCAAGCTATAATAGATGCTACTAATAAAGCTGCTGAAAATCTACCTTCAAAAGAAGAAGCAGAAGGCTTCTTCGATAAAATAATAAATTGGTTCAGTAATTTATTTAATTCATCAGATGATACAGGCGAAGACAATCAAAATACTGATTCTAATTCATCAGGCGAAAATACACTAGACCCAGAGGTAGAAACTGATACTGAACACTTTGACAGCAAATAAATATAATTTTTATACATTGAAAAAAGAGGCTCAAATCGAGCCCCTTTTTTATTCTACATTTTTTTATTCTACATCAAAAACCTTATTCCAGCTTATAGCCATAACAAGAATCAATAAAATCAAATACAATAAACTAAATATGCTTCCTAAACGCACTGCCACTACATAATGAATCGCTGTAAAAATTCCTACAAATACAGCTGATTTTATGACATTTATAAAATTAGCAGAATTAGCTGAAACTGTATAATCCTGTGAAAAAGGAAGTGGCTTTTCATTTATTCTAAATGTTCCCATCGAAATAAATATAGTCGACACAAATGCAATAAGCAGATGCTTGATAAACCCTACCTTAAACAAAAACAAATAAGGAATACCTATAACTAAAAATACAGGTATAAATAACTTAACTATTATTACCTTAAATTCTGCACTGTATACATTTTTTCTTTTTTCAATAGGCAGTACATCGTATATAAACGAAGCTTCATATCCCTTTGAGTATTTTAGCAATAAAATGCAGTTTTGTATTACTATTATACCTATATAAATATACAAAAAGTTATTTGTTCTGCTCAGAGAATTTATATATTCCATTATACCCATACTTCTGTCATAAGATGCAAATAACAATACAAACGGCATTAAAACTGCTGTTCCCAAAGTAGGATAAGCCCTTGTTTTAAAATCTCTATCTCTACTCAAGTTATTGTATATAAAATTGAAAAATGCTCTTTCCTCGTTATTTTTACATAAAACCTCGCTTAACTTTAATCCAAAGCCTTTTTTAGCTTTACTCTTGCTATACGAAACTTGATCTAGCTTTTCTAGATTTTTTTCAAAGGCTGGAGTCAATTTAATATAAAGTAAAATCATCAAAATAGGTACGACTACAGCTAGTAAAGACATCACCATATATAAAGCTTCTCTGTTTCCTTCAAAAACTACACTAAATAAAGAAGCAAACCACATAAAAGGTACAAATAAACTGTATGCATGCGGTTTAAAATCAACTCCTGCAAAATCACCACTAGTCATCATATAACACATAAGGAAAAACAATATCATCATAAGTACTTGAAACAAAGTAAGTACATCCTTTAATCTCTCACCCTTAAATATTTTTATCAATACATAGTACAAAACAGATGTTAGCATAATAAGTAAAAAATCCGTCAAAATAATACATACAACAAATAGCAATAAAAAACCTACACCATATGTAAATAAACTTGCAATCATTGAAAATCCGCCTATAGCCAAGCTCAAAATTGAAATATATATTATTACATGAACCATTTTAGCCATATTCAAGGTCTTTTGCTTTACATCAGCTATTCCTATTATATCCTTATCAGATGTATCTAAAATCACAGATGAAAAATCAGATATAAAAGAGGTCAAAAGCATAACTGATATAAACGCAAATATTATTGTCATCTTGACCATAATATCCATCTTAAAAAACAATACTATAGATGAAAAAAATCCCATTACAAAATATAAAATCAGAGATTGTAAAAATGTATTTTTCCCTCCATTAGACTCGCTTCCTCTTCGTCTATCTAATGTAAGCTTTGTCTTAACTATAAGCCTCATCTTATCGTATTCGACCTTAAATGCTTTAAATAGAGGCTTAAATAAATCTAAAATTTTTAAACTAAAAAAATCCTTCATATTTATACCTCATTTATTATTTCCACAAATTTTTCGGCAAGTGATAGATGATCCTCAAATCCTGTCAACTCGTTAAATACCTCTTCTAGAGATGATTTACGGTTTAATTTTTTGATTTCCTCAAAATCGCCATCTGCAATTATCTTGCCATCTTTTAATAAAACTATTCTATCGCTTATCTTTTCGACTACCTCCATAATATGAGATGAGTAAAAAATAGTTTTATTGTCGTCTCTTAATTTTGATATTATTTCCTTTATAACTAGCACGCTATTTGCATCTAAACCACTTAAAGGCTCATCTAAGAAAAGTATCTCTGGATTATGTATTAGCGCTGAAATTATAAGCACCTTTTGTTTCATTCCTTTTGAAAAAGACGACAATCTAGTGTCATAGGCTTGTCCTATTCCCAAAATTTCCATCAATGCCTGAGCCTTTTTATCACATTTATCGTAAGGCATATTGTAAAGCTGTCCAATAAAAGTCAAATACTCTCTAGCAGTTAAATTTTCGTACAATTTAGCAACCTCTGGTACATACCCTATCTTGCTTTTAAAGTCGTAATTCTCGTCTCTTATGTCCTTTCCGAAAATCTTGACTTCGCCGCTGTAATCGTCATTTAATCCTAAAAGTATTTTTATAGTAGTGCTTTTTCCAGCGCCATTTGGACCTATATATCCGATTATACTACCTCTATATACATCTAAATTTATATTTTTTAAAACCTTCTTTTCCCCATAATTTACCTTTAGAGAATTTATCTCTATTACCTTATCTTCCATCAAAACATCTCCAATATTTTTATTTGCTCATTTCCTTAGATTTTTCAACACAAGCACAAACTGCATTTATAACAGCTGATCTCATGCCTTCATTTTCTAATACCTTCACAGCGTCTATTGTAGTTCCAGCTGGAGAACATACCATATCCTTTAATTCACCTGGATGTTTGCCGCTTTCAAGCACCATTTTTGCTGAACCTAATACTGCTTGTGCTGCAAAATTATACGCTTGCTTTCTAGGCATACCAGCCATAACTGCTGCATCTGCCATAGCCTCTATAAACATAAATACATAAGCTGGCGAAGAACCACTTACACCTATTACAGCATCTATTAAGTATTCTCCTATTACCTCACTCTTTCCAAAAGAATCGAAAATATCTTTTACGATTTTTAATTCATCGTCTTCTATATTTTTATTTGGACATAAAGCTGACATACCTTCATTTACAAGGGCTGGTGTATTAGGCATAGTTCTAACTATTTTTTTGTCAGTGCCTATTATTTTTTCTATTCCTTCGATATTTTTTCCTGCAGCTATTGAAACTACAATTTTTTTATCGTCTATTAAATCCTTTACATCTTCTAAAACACCATCAAATATATTAGGCTTTACAGCCATAAATAATATATCTGAATTCTTAGCGACCTCTCTTGAATCTAAAGTTACATTTATTTTGTATTCTTCTTTTAATTTGTCTAGATTTGTCATTGTCTTTGCACTTGCAATTACATCTTCTGGTTTTACTAATCCTGATTTTACAATTCCTCCTATTATGGCACCTGCCATATTTCCTGCGCCTATAAATCCTATTTTTTTCATTCTTTTCTTCCTTTCTACATATAACTAAAAATTTTTATGTATATTATCTTTTCATATAACAATTATAGTCGTAAAATTTAATATATACATATTTTTTTAATTATTTTAATCTCTTTTAATTAATTATATATTTAATTCTTCCTATTTTAAACATATTTGTATATAATTAATCTATATGTAAAGGTGGGGATATAATTATGAAGCCAATTGGAATTATCGATTTAGGATCAAATTCATTGAAATTATTAATAGCAGAATTGAGAGAATCAAAAAAAATAAACGTGCTTTTTGAGAGAAAGCATCAAATAAGACTGAGTGATTATTATACTGATGACTTACCAAATCTGTCTGGAGTGGGAATATATAAATTAATTTTAAGCATACAAAATTTTAAAGAAAAATGTGAAGCCTTTAATTGCACAGAAATTATAGCTGTGGCTACAGAAACTCTTAGAAAATGTGCAAACAGAGATATTGTTTTAAAGGAAATAAAAAAGGAGACAGGTTTAGATGTTAAAATACTAACTGGATATGAAGAATCATATTTAGGATATGTATCTACTATTAATACGTTAAATTACAGCAGTTATTTTTTAGTAGATATGGGTGGAGCTAGCGTTGAAATAGCTTTGATAAAAAATAGAAAATTTAAAAATTACGCAAGTTTACCTCTTGGTCCAATTCCACTTTCCAGTAGATTTAACTTGTTTAATAAAATATCTCCTTTTACTAAAAATGAATTTAAAAATTACATTTATAACGAATTTAATAAATACCCTTGGTTGAAGCAAGGTAAAAATTTACCTATAATAACAATCGGAGGTTCTATGAAAAATATCGCTCAAATCCATATTTGTAATAGCGATAATTACACGGAAACCTCTCTACATAATTTTCAGATGAGTTATTCTGAGCTATCTCATATAAATAATAAAATTTGTAGTTTAGATTACAACGATAGAATAAATATAAAAGGTGTATCTAAAAAAAGAGCTGATGTAATATGTGCTAGCTCTAATTTCATGAAGTATTTTATGCTTTATATCCATGGAAAAAAAATAATTATAAATAATTACGGTATTAGAGAAGGTATTTTTTATAGCTGCTTAGAAAAATAGACCTAGCCATATTTTTAAATATAGCTAGGTTTTAATATTTAGATTCAATCTTATTTATTATTTGTTTTAGTATTATTTGTATTTACGTTGTCTCTATCTATACCTAGTGTTCTCTCTAGATTTCTAAGCATATCTCTAAAATCATTTTCTCCATAGTCATCTAGCATTATTTGTTCTCCTATTAGACGTCTAAACTCTGTTTCTGATCTATTTAAGTCTTGATCTGTTATTCTATCTAATTTTTGAATTCTTTCATCTATATCCTCTATCAAATCTCTACCATCATCTATCATCTCTCTGTTTAGTCTTTCTACTTCGTTGTTAGTTGATTTCGCATCCTTTTCCATGCTGTCTACAAATTTTTCTACATTGTCTCTGCTATCTTTAAGGGCTTTTTTGACTTCTTCTAGATATTTTTTATTACCTGGATATTTATTGGTTTTGTAGTATTCTTCTACTGTATTTAAATTGCCATACATAGTATAATTTTGTTCTAATGGAGCTAAACTTGCATTGTAATTTTTAGTATATATATCGTAGTATTGATTATCTACAGCTCCATTTTGATTGGCATTGTTTCTAGTCTCCTCTTGTACTGTGGTATTGTTATTAGGAGCTTCATTATTATTTCTTCTAGCACATCCAACCATTCCTAAAACCATTAATGATGTCAAACATAAAATAAAAAATTTATTTTTCATATTTATACCTCCGAAAGTAATTAATTTTCTATTTTATTATCTGTCAATTTTCGATTATTATACTTTTTTCTATAAATTTATAATTATTTTATAATTGTATATATTTGTGTGTTTAGACTTAATTTTTTATCGAATAAATATATACTAAATATAAAATATACACATATAAAAACGTCTTTTTTAAAAAAAAGTTGCTAATTAAATTTCTTTAACTAACAACTTTTTTTGATCGTTATTCCTTAATTAAATTTTTTTCTACTAAAAATTGATGTGCTACTGTCTCTGGAGATTGTCCTAATTCATCAACCTTGTAGTTTAGATTTATCATAGTTTCTTCGTCTATTTGGCCTGATAATTTATTTAATATTTCTTCTAATTCTGGGTATTTTTCTAAAATATCCTTATTTACTACTGGAGCTGCATAATATGGTGGAAAATAATTCTTATCATCCTCCAATACTTTTAAGTCAAATTTTTCCAAAAGTCCATCTGTAGAAAATGCATCGATTACTTGGGCCTTTCCACTTGTAAGAGCTTGATATCTCAAAGATCCATCCATAGATTTTACATCTTTAAAATTCATATTATAAGCTTCTTCTAGCCCAGGAAGACCGTCATCTCTATTTTCAAATGCTAATGTAGGTGATAATACAAACTCATCTGAGTATTTCGCCAAATCAGAATAAGTATTTATATTGTATTTTTCGGCTACATCTTGTTCCATAGCTAATGTATATGTATTATTAAATCCAAGTGGATCTAGTAATTGTAAGTCATAATTTTTAGATATACATTCTTTTACATGGTTGTACACATCGTCTGAAGTTCCATTAGGCTGTTCCTTCATTATATTTACTAAAATTGTACCTGTATAATCCACACATACATCTACTTCCTTTTCTACCATAGAATTCCAAAGAACAGTAGTACCTAAATTTAATTTTCTCTCTACATTATAATCTGTATATTCTTCCAATAAATCAGCGTACATATTTCCAAGAATTAATTGATCTGT
>NZ_JBJDXL010000375.1:0-3184 GCF_051866655.1 Intestinibacter sp. | reverse complement strand
TAAATAAAAATATGAGTAAAATGTTAAATGATATATCTTCATTTGTATTAAAATTTGAAAATGATTTTGGAATTAAAGTAATTTACAAAAATAAGATTAAAAAGTATCATTTGAAAAAACTTTTAAAAAAGCTTAAACGATTATCAATTCAAGAAAATATAGTTTTTGTTCATGGAAAAGGAAAAAGAAAATCACCTATTCAAAAAGCTATAGAAAAATTAAATGAATATATTAATCGATTGAAAAAATACACTAAAGATTTGTACATAATGGGGAAAAGAAATAGTTATTCAAAAACAGATAAAGATGCAACTTTTATGCGAATGAAAGAAGACCATATGAAAAACGGACAGCTTAAACCAGCATATAATGTTCAATTTGGTGTTGATTCTGAATATATAGTTTGGGTAAGTGTTGGACCTCAACCTACAGATACAACAACATTAATACCTTTTTTAAAATCAATCGAAAAATATACTGGATTTAAGTATTCTAAAGTAATAGCAGATTCAGGATATGAAAGCGAAGAAAATTATGTATTTTTAGATGATAATGAGCAATTATCGTTTTTAAAACCATCTGATTATGAAATTAAAAAAACAAAAAAATATAGGAATGATATTGGTCGAAAAGAAAATATGATTTACTGTGAAAAAGATGATTATTACATTTGTAAAAATAACAAAAAGTTATACGTAAGTGGAACAATTAATAGAAAATCAAAAACTGGGTATAAAAGCAAAGTAACTTGTTACACATGTGAAGATTGTAGTAATTGTGAATATAAGAAAAACTGTATTAAAGGAAATAATAGTAAAACACCTATTGAGCAAAGAACTAAAAAGTTGCAAGTATCTAAATTATTTTATAAGAAATGAAAAGAAAATTTAGAAAGAATTACTATTACCTAAGGGCGTAAACTTAGAATGAATAGAAGTATACAGACGGAAGGAGCTTTCGCTCAAGTAAAACAAAATATGCAATTTAAAAGATTTTTAAGTCGTGGTAATCAAAATGTACTTGCTGAGTGTATTCTTGTGGCATTAGCTCATAATATTAATAAACTGCATAGTAAATTAATTAATAATAAATCAGGTTTATATCTTTATGAATTAAAATAATTAGTTTAAATTTATATTCAGAATTTAAACTTTTTCTAAAAATGGGTATTTCTAATACCTTTATTTCTTGTGTCTATTTTTATGTTTTAAAAGTGAATTTTCCTTAATCAAACACTAAAAAGTACATTTAATTTAAGTTAGAAAAAGGCTATCGCAGAACAAGTTTTTAATTGTTCGTGCGACAGCCCCTTTTTTAAAATAAAAATATTTATATTATAAAAATAAAATCTTGAAATAATTTAAACTGGATTGTATAATATAACCTTAGTGATAAATAGTATTTGTGTAATTAGTATTTAAATATTTGCTCAAAGAGTAAATAAAATTTTTATATGTAGAAAGTTATTTTAAAGACAAAAATTAGAGAGGTGTTAAAGTATGAAGCAAGGTTTTGATGCAAAAAAATATTTAGAACAACAATCTAAATATATATTAGAAAGAGTTAATAATTTCGACAAGCTGTATATAGAGTTTGGAGGAAAGCTTATAGGAGATTTACATGCAAAGAGGGTTTTACCTGGATTTGATGAAAATGCGAAAATCAAAGTTCTACAAAATATAAAGGATCAAGTAGAGGTTATAATCTGTGTTTACGCTGGAGACATAGAAAGAAACAAAAAAAGAGGAGACTTCGGTATAACTTACGATATGGAGGTTCTAAGATTAATAGATGATTTAAGAACTTATGAGTTAGATGTAAACAGTGTAGTTATAACAAGATACGAAGGACAACCTGCGACTACAGTATTTATAAACAAGCTAGAACGTCGTGGAATAAAAGTTTACAAGCATGCTCCAACTAAAGGATATCCATCTGATGTAGACACTATAGTTAGTGAAGAAGGATTTGGTGCAAATCCATATATAGAAACTACTAAACCAATAGTTGTAGTAACTGCTCCAGGACCAAATAGTGGTAAGCTTGGAACTTGCTTAAGCCAATTATACCATGAAAATAAAAGAGGAAATTCTGTAGGATATTCTAAATTTGAAACTTTCCCAGTTTGGAATTTACATTTAAATCATCCAGTAAACGTGGCATATGAAGCTGCAACTGTAGATTTAAAGGACGTAAATATGCTAGATTCATTCCATTTAGATAGATATGGAGTAAAGGCTACAAACTACAACAGAGATTTAGAATTATTCCCTGTTCTTAAGAAAATAATCGAAAAAATAACAGGAAAAGAATCTATCTTCCAATCACCAACAGATATGGGTGTTAACAGAGTTGGATTTGGAATATACGATGACGAAGCAGTAAGTGAAGCATCAAGACAAGAAATAATCAGAAGATACTTTAAAACTGGTTGCGAATATAAAAAAGGTGAAGTAAACAAGAGTTCATATGATACTATGTCTCTAATAATGGAAAAATCAAACTTAAAGCCTGAAGATAGAAGAGTTGTACTTCCAGCTAGAGAATACAGCGAAAAACTTAATTCAAATTCAGACAAGGATGAAATATGTTCAGTTGTTGCATTAGAGCTTGAAGATGGAACAATAATAACAGGAAGAAGCTCTGAATTAATGTGTGCTAGTGCAGCTGCAATATTAAACGCTGTTAAGCATTTAGCAAATATTCCAGATGATATGTTATTAATATCACCAGTTATATTAGAACCTATTGTAAAATTAAAAACAGAAACTTTAGGCAGTAGACAAGTTTCACTTAGCCTAGAAGAAGTATTGACAGCTCTTTCAATCTGTGCAGTTACAAATCCACCAGCACAAATGGCTATGGATGAATTAGCGAACTTAAAAGATGTACAAGCCCATTCAACTACTATGCTTACTAAGGACGATGAACAAACATTTAGAAAATTAGGTGTAGATGTGACTTGTGAAGCTGTTTATCCTTCTCAAAACTTATACTATGTATAATAAGGATTGATTTTAAATAGATTTGATATAAAAGAAAATGAGCCTTCTATGAATAATAGAAGGCTATAAATTATTATTTTTATTCGTGTAAGTATTAGTATTTTAAAGACCTCATATTTTTGAGGTGGAATATTATTGTATAATTTTTTTTATGAAAAGTCAATGCATTTTAGAAAAAA
>NZ_JBJDXL010000374.1:0-3189 GCF_051866655.1 Intestinibacter sp. | reverse complement strand
GCAGCTCTTTCTTCTGGAGTACAAGGAGAGTGAGTCATTGATGCAGGATGTTCGATTAATGTTTCAGCATCTCCTAAGCTTACTGCTAATGTGCAAAGTTCTAGACTGTTCATTAATTTAATGCCGCCTTCAATTCCGCCTTTAACTTCAAATGACATCATTGCTCCTGGAAGAGACATTTGTTTTTTAGCTAAATCGTATTGTGGGAAGTTCTTTAATCCTGGATAAGCTATAGATTCTACAGCAGGATGATTTTCTAGGAATTCTGCTACTTTCACAGCATTTTCACAGTGTTTTTCCATTCTTATTGAAAGAGTTTTAAGTCCTCTGTTGATTAAGAATGCATCATTAGGGCTAAGTACAGAACCTGTGAAGTCCTTTATACCTTCCATTCGTACTTGATTTATAAATTCGTTGCTACCAACTACGAAACCAGCGATAACATCTCCATGACCATTTAAGTATTTAGTTGCAGAATGTAAAACAACATCAGCACCTAATTCAATTGGTCTTTGTATATATGGAGAACAGAAAGTATTGTCCACCATAACGATTCTGCCTTCTTTTTCATGTGCTATTTTAGATATAGCTTCTATATCACAGATTTTTAGAGTTGGGTTAGCTGGTGATTCTAAGTAAACAACTCTAGTATTATCTTTGATTTTAGATTTTACTAAGTCTAAATCAGTGAAATCAACAAAATCAACTTCTATTCCAAATTTAATTAATCCACTACTAAGTAATGATTGAGTACATCCATAAAGTGTGTCACAAGCTAATACATGATCTCCTGATTTTAAAGCTGTCCATAATGCAGCAGATATGGCACCCATTCCAGATGCAGTAGAGACACAGGCTTCTGCACTTTCTAGAGCAGCTACTTTTTTTTCTAAACTTTCATTAGTTGGATTACTTAATCTCGAATATATGTATCCTTCTTCTTCTCCTGCAAATCTTCTTCCACCTTGTTCTGCAGTATCAAACATGAATGTAGATGTTTGATATATTGGTAATGCTAGAGCACCAGCAGCGTTTTTATGGTGTCCTGCGTGAATTGATGTAGTTGAAAATCCTTGTTTTTTGTTCATTATTAAATCCCCCTTATTTTTTAAAACTTTTTAAAATGAATATTTGTTAAATTAAAATTACATAATTTATGTTTAAAAGAATTTCTAAGTAATTATATTTTAGAAATCAAAGACATATTACTAAATAATTAAAAATTTAAAAATTAGTATAGAATATTTAATTGATTAGTAATATGTAATTCCGAATTCTTAATGTAATTATACTTTTATATTAGTTGATATAGGTATTACTAAAAAAATATAGCTTGATATAGCTTTTAGCTATTATAAATTATTAAATAAATATAAATATATAAAATATATAAAAAAATAAAAATATTATATTGAATAGATATGAAATTTTGATTTTATAAATTACATTTTAAAAATATATTTTTTGTTATAATTACAAATAAATTATTAAATATAAAAAAATCTATATAATTTAGAAGAATTAAGCCTAAATTACATAGATTTTTTTTATTTACTCATTATTAAAAAAGCTTTTTAGTATTTCTAAATATAGTTGACCTAGATATGATAGAGTTATATCCTTATGTATGACTATTCCAATATTTATGACTTCATCTACATCGAGCGGAATAGATATAATATTTCTTCCGTTTAAAAAATATGAAGGATATATACCTGAAGATATTGTATATCCATTTAGTCCGACCATGAAGTCGAATACAGTTGCTCTGTCACTGAGCTTTATACTTTTTTTAATGCTTCTAGTGCTGAGTATTTCCTCTGAAAAATAAAAGGAGCTATATACTCCCTGCTCAAATGAAAGACAAGGATACTCATCTAGATCTTCTAGAGAAACTAAATTTTTATTTGCTAGGGGATGATTTTCATTTATAAATATATGTGGCTTTGCTTCTACTAAAGATACGAATTTTAAGCTGCTTTCATGAATAAGCTTTTGAAGTACAGTTTTGTTGTAATTGCTTAAATATATAATTCCGAGCTCACTGCGAAGAGTTTTTACATCCTCTATAATTTCAAATGTTTTAGCCTCTCTTATAGTAAATTCGTACTGATCTCCACTAAATTTTTGTATTAAGGATATAAAAGCATTTATAGCAAATCCATAGTGCTGAGTCGATATACAAAAATGCTGTTTTGAGGATTTATTTCCTATGTATTTTTCTTCTAGCATTTCATATTGCTGTATAACCTGTCTAGCATATCCTATAAATTCATAACCGTCGTTTGTAAGAGTCATACCTCTGTTAGTTCTGACAAAAATAGTTATTTTTAATTCCTGCTCAAGATCCTTTATAGAATTGGATAAACTGGGCTGAGAGATAAGTAAGCTTTTAGCTGCTTCATTTATAGAACCTTTATCAGCTACAGCTAATACATATTTTAATTGTTGTAGAGTAATAACAATCACCAACCTTTATTAAATATAAAAATACCTTATATTGTAAATTATAATATAAAATAGAGAATTTCTTAATATATTGTAATAAATAAAAATATTATAAGATGATATACTTATTAATAAGAAAATATATATTTTAAAGGTGAATATCAATGTTTGGATATATAAGAATAAACAAAATGGATTTGACTTTTAGAGAATTTGATTATTACAAAGGATATTACTGTGGTTTATGCAAATATCTAAAGGAAAATCACGGCGAAATTTCTAGGCTTTCATTAAATTACGACATCACATTTTTAATATTAATTCTCAGCGCTCTTTATAAGGTAAAGTCAACTATTACAGAGGAAAGATGTATAGCAAATCCATTAAAGAAAAAAATGAGAATAGTAAATGAAATTACAGAATATGCAGCTAGCATGAATATACTTTTATCGTATTACAAATTGGAAGATAATTTATACGACGATAAAGGTGTAAAGGATAAATTGGCGTATAATCTTTATAAGACAAAATTAAAGCGAGCATACGAAAAATACCCTGAAAAGGCAGAATATATAAAAGGTCAATTAGAAGCCTTAAGAAAATTAGAACGCGAAAAGTCAAAGAGTATAGATAGAGTATCTAATACATTTGGAAATTTAATGGGTGAAATTTTCGTATTAAAGCACGATCAATACGAAGAAAATTTAAGAATGATAGGCTTTAATTTAGGTAAGTATATTT
>NZ_JBJDXL010000373.1:0-14585 GCF_051866655.1 Intestinibacter sp. | reverse complement strand
GATCTGGCTTGATAAGGACACTACCTCAAAGAAAAACGATCTTGAAAATATTTTAAATAAATTTCAAAATAGAGAGGCAGATATACTTATAGGAACTCAGATGATAAGTAAGGGTCTTGACTTTAAGCATGTTACGTTGGTCGGGATATTGTCTGCAGATATGATGCTCAACTTTCCTGATTTTAAGAGCTTCGAAAATACATTCCAGCTTGTGACACAGGTATCTGGTAGAGCGGGAAGATCTGAAAAAGAAGGAAAAGTAATACTGCAGACCTATAGCAGTGAAAGTAGTGTGATAAAGCGAATAGTAGATTACGATTTTAAGGGATTTTATGAGGACGAG
Organism: Intestinibacter sp.; assembly: GCF_051866655.1. Classification (GTDB taxonomy): domain Bacteria; phylum Bacillota; class Clostridia; order Peptostreptococcales; family Peptostreptococcaceae; genus Intestinibacter. Next base: position 14,242 of record NZ_JBJDXL010000373.1, on the reverse strand, counting down.
ATAAAAATCAGAAAGCTGTTTAACTACACACCTTTTAACAATATGCTGAGTGTTGTAGTAAGTGGCAAAAGGGAGCTTCAGGTTAAGAAAAATATTTTTAATTTTTATAATACACTTGTATATCTTTTAAAAGAGCGCGGGATAAAGGATTTTAATTTTATATTAGGACCTAATCCATGTTCGATTTCGAGAATAAACTCTAATTATAGATGGCAAATATTATTTAAAGATGATAATATTGAAATAAATTTATTAAAGGGTATAATAAAATATATATGTATAACAAAAAGAGATATTGTATTTGAAAAAGAAGTTAACATATCAATAGATATTAATCCAAATAGTATTTTATAATGAATAGGAAATTTAAGATTTAGGAGGAAATGAAAATGGCGTTAAGACAAATAGTGCAAATAGGAGAACCAGTTTTAAGAAAGAAATCTAAAGTAGTTACAGAAGTAAACGATAAAATAAGACTATTACTAGACGATATGGCAGATACTATGTACCATGCTGACGGTGTTGGACTTGCAGCTCCACAAGTTGGAATTCTTAAGAGAATGGTAGTAATAGACATCGGAGAAGGGCTTATAGAGCTTATAAATCCAGAAATAATAGAAACAGAAGGTGAATATCTAGACAACGAAGGATGTTTAAGTGTTCCAGGAGAAAGTGGAGAAGTTGTAAGACCATATAGAGTAAAGGTCAAAGCTCAAAATAGAGATGGTGAATGGTTTGAAATAGAAGGTGAAGAATTATTAGCAAGAGCCTTCTGTCATGAAATAGATCATCTAGACGGAATATTATATGTAGACAAAGTTGTAAAATAGGAGTTGATTTATTTGAAAATATTATTTATGGGGACACCAGATATTGCTAGTGGGTGTCTTGAAAAGCTTATAAAAGAAAAATACGATGTAATAGGTGTAGTTACACAGCCAGATAAACAAGTTGGTAGAGGTAAAAAAATAGTTTTTTCTCCAGTTAAACAGGTAGCTATAGAAAATAATTTACCAGTATATCAACCAGAAAAAGCAAAGGAAGAGTCATTTGTAAATGAAATAAAGGACTTAAATCCAGATGTCATAGTAGTAGTAGCATATGGACAGCTTTTATCTAAAGAATTCCTGGATATACCAAAATATGGATGTGTAAATGTGCATGTATCACTACTTCCAAAATACAGAGGAGCAGCTCCTATTAACTGGGTAATAATAAACGGTGAAGAAAAAACAGGAGTTTCAACTATGTTTATGGATGAAGGTCTAGATTCAGGAGATATAATCCTACAAAGTGAATTCAAATTAGACGATGAAATCACAGCAGGAGAGCTTCACGACTGGATGACATTAGAGGGAAGTAAAGTACTTTGCGAGACTTTAGATTTAATAAAGGAAGGCAAAGCACCTAGAACACCTCAAAACCACGATGAGTTTTCTTATGCACCTATAATGGACAAAAATTTAGGTCATGTGGATTTCTCAAAAACTGCTAGAGAAATACACAATTTAGTAAGAGGAGTAAACCCATGGCCAAGTGCATATACTACTTATATGGATAAAAAAATGAAGATTTGGAAAACTAAAATACTAGATGAAAAAAGTACAAAGGAACCTGGTACGATACTTAAGGTAGATAAAGAAGGTATAAAAGTAAGTACTAAGGACAAAGTAATCTTAATAACAGAAATACAAATGCCAAACAAAAAGAGAATGGAAGTCAAAGAATTTATAAAAGGAAATTCTTTAGAAGAAGGAACTGTACTTCAATAATAAATATTATGATGTATAACAGGAAATAGGGAGGACGTAATTATGTACTATAGATATGATCCAACATATATAATATTAATTCCGGCTATAATACTTACTCTGTATGCTCAATTTAAAGTAAGCTCAACTACAAATAAGTATTTTAGAGTTCGCACGCAAAGAGGATATACAGGTGAACAAACTGCAAGAGAAATTTTAACTGCAAATGGAATTTACGACGTGAGAATTGAAATGATAGGTGGAACTTTAAGTGATCACTACGACCCTAGAAGTAGAGTTTTAAGACTATCGCAAGATGTATACAGAGGAACATCTATAACTTCTGTTGCTGTAGCAGCCCATGAATGTGGTCATGCTATTCAACATGCTAGAGGATATGCGCCGCTTACTATAAGAGGAGCTATAGTTCCTGTGGTTAATTTTGCTTCAAATGCATCTTGGATTTTAATAATGGTAGGCTTATTTATGTCATCTTTTAATTTCCTACTTAAAATAGGAATACTTCTATTTGCAGCTACAGTAGTATTCCAATTGGTGACTTTACCAGTTGAATTTAATGCTTCTAGTAGAGCTTTAGCTCAAATTGAAAGCTTAGGCATAGTAAGTCATGACGAAAGAAGAGAAAGCAAAAAAGTACTTAAGGCAGCAGCTTTGACTTATGTTGCAGCAGCAGCTACAGCAGTACTTCAATTATTACGATTAATTACAATTGCCAACAGAAGAGATGATTAGGCAAAAAATATGGTAATATAATAAGGGAGTGTTGCAGAGTGCGATTATCAAAAGTTTATTTTGTGACACGCCCTTAATTTGATTAAGGAGAAATTTTTTATGAAATCAAGAAATTTAGCTTATAAGGTTTTATTTGATATTGAAAAAAATCAAAACTACTCAAATATGGCTATAAATAAGCATTTTAAAGATTGTAATCTAGACAGTAGAGATAGAGGCTTTGCGACAGAAATCGTATACGGAGTTGTCGAAAACAAAATTTACCTAGATTATATAATAGATAAATTATCAAAAATAAAAACTAATAAATTAAATATAAAGGTAAAAATACTTCTTAGAATGGGAATATACCAAATTTTATTTTTAGATAGTGTATCAGATTACGCAGCAGTCAATGAAACTGTCAATCTAGTAAAAAAACTAGACAATAGATCTTCAGGATTTGTAAATGCAATCTTGAGAAATGTCATAAGACAAAAGGACACTATTAAAGAGGTAAAAATAAAAGATACGGTGGACAATTTATCTACTAAATATTCATATGACAAATGGATAATTAGAAATTGGATAAGCCATTTTGGAAGAGAATTCACAGAGGATTTACTTGAGGCAAATAGCGAGAAGCCAAGCCTATATTTAAGAGTAAATACTTTGAAGACGACTAGAGATGAATTGATAAAATTACTAGAAGAGCAAGAAGTAAATTGTGAGAAGGTTCCTTTCTTAGAAGAAGCAGTAAAAGTAAACAATCTTAAAAATATAGAAAACAACGAGCTATACAAAAAAGGATTTTTTACAGTACAAGATGTAAGCTCTATGTTAGTTGCTAAGGTATTAAATCCTAAAGAAGGTAGCCAGGTCCTAGATGTATGTAGTGCCCCAGGTGGAAAAACTACTCATATAGCTACACTTATGAACAATACAGGACATGTGGTATCTAGAGATATCTACGAGCACAAAATAAAATTAATACAAAGCTCAGTAAAACGCCTTGGATTAAAAAACGTAGATGTAGAATTATTTGATGCGACTAAATTAGATAAAGAGAGTGTAGATAAATTCGACTATGTGCTTGCAGATGTACCTTGTTCAGGTCTAGGAATAATAAGACGTAAGCCTGAGATCAAGTACAAACAAAAGGAAGAAGTCAAAGATATTCCTAAACTACAAAAAGCTATACTTCAAAATGCTTCTAAGTATGTAAAAGTAGGCGGAACTTTAATTTACAGTACATGCACAGTTCAAGACAATGAAAACATAGAAGTAGTAGAGAGCTTTTTACAAAGCAACAAGAGATTTGAATTCGACAAAATCGAAAATATAAATATAGATTTAGAAAATGAAGAAAAGGGCTATATAAAAATTTATCCAAATGTACACGGTATGGATGGATTCTTTATAGCTAAACTAAAGAGAGTAAGGTAGGTAAAAATATGGAAGATAAAAAAGTAGCCTTAAAAAACTTTACTGAAGAAGAATTAAAAGAATTTATGAAGGAAATAGGTGAAAAGCCATTTAGAGGAAGCCAGGTTTTCTCGTGGATATACAAGGGTGCTAGAACCTTCGATGACATGAAAAATATTCCTAAGACTTTAAGAGAAAAATTAGAAAAAGTTTCTTATATAGGTAACCTAGACACTGAATTGGTGTTAAAATCTAAAGTAGATAAGACAAAAAAATATTTATTTTTACTAAACGATGGTAATATAATAGAATCAGTAATGATGGAATATGAAGACAGAGTTACAGCATGCATATCTAATCAAGTAGGATGTAGAATGGGATGTAAATTCTGTGCATCTACTATGGATGGACTTATTAGGAATTTAGAGCCTTGGGAAATTTTAGATCAAATAATGAAAATTCAAGAGGACACAGGAAAGAGAGTTTCTAATTTAGTATTGATGGGAAGTGGAGAGCCACTAGATAACTTCGAAAATACTAAACAATTTTTAAAAATTGTAAACGAGAAAAATGGTCTCAATATAGGATATAGACATATAACTCTTTCTACTTGTGGACTAATACCAAAAATGTATGAATTAGCAGATTTAAATATACCTATTAATTTAGCATTATCTCTACATTCTCCTTTTGACGATAAGAGGGCTGAAATAATGCCAGTCGCAAAAAAATATAAAGTCAAAGATTTGATAAAGGCATGCCAAAACTATATAGATAAAACTAATAGAAGAGTAACTTTTGAATATTCTTTGATAAAAGGAGTAAATGATTCTAAAGTTGAATCTGATGAGCTAAGTAGACTTTTAAAGGGAATGTTATGCCATGTAAATTTAATTCCTATAAATAAAGTCGAGGAAAGGGACTTTGAAAGACCTGATAAAACTTATATTTATAAGTTTAGAGATGCTTTAGAAAAAAATAATATACCGACTACTGTAAGAATTTCTATGGGTTCTGATATAGGAGGAGCTTGTGGACAATTGAGAAGAAAGCACAAGTAGAAGAAGGGGGTAACAATATGATTTTTAGTTTGGCGTCGGATATAGGAAAGGTTAGAAAAAATAACGAAGATTTTATAGATGCGAAAATCATATGTAAAGATGATAACACAAAAATAGGGATATTTGCTTTAGCTGATGGAATGGGTGGCCATAATAAAGGTGAAGTCGCTAGTTTAATGGCAGTAAATAGTATAATAGATTTTTTATCTCAAAATTTATCTCAAGAAGGAAGTATAAAAATAGATTATTTTGATGATGTTATAAAACAAGCGTATAACTATGCAAATTGTAAAATATATGAAAAATCTAAAGAGGATGAAGCTTTTTATGGAATGGGAACTACTTTAGTTACTGTAGTAATCTACAACGACGATATGTATGTTGCAAATGTCGGTGATAGCAGATGCTATATACTTAGAGAAGATGATTTAAGACGTATAACAACAGATCACTCTGTAGTAGAGGATTTGGTCAAAATGCATATTATATCTGAAGAAGAAGCCATGACACATCCAATAAGAAATCATATAACTAGAGCAATGGGTACAGATGAAATGGTTATAGTAGATATATTTAGAGAAAAGTTACAAACAAACGATAAAATTTTACTAGCTACTGATGGACTTACAGGATATGTCGTAGATGATAAAATAAAAGAGCTTTTATCAAGTGACGACGATTTAGATAAAGTAGCACATAATTTAATAGACTTTGCAAATGATACTGCAGGAAAAGATAATGTATCTGTAATAGTAATTGAGAAGAGTTAGGATGGTGAGAATGTGGAAGAAACAATTTTAGGTAATAGATATCAAATTATTAGAAAAATAGGCGATGGAGGTATGGCTTTTGTATATCAAGCTAAAGATAAGCTTTTAAATAGAATCGTAGCTGTCAAGGTTTTAAGACCAGAGTTTGCAGATGATGAAGAATTTTTAGCTAAATTCAAAAGAGAAGCAGAAGCTGTTGCGAATATAACACATCCTAATATAGTAAATGTTTATGACGTAGGTCAAGAGGACAAAGTTCACTATATAGTAATGGAGTATGTAGATGGACAAAATTTAAAAGAGATAATAAAAAATGAAGGCGTTTTAGATGAATATACAGCCCTTGATATAACTAAGCAAATAGCTCAGGCTTTAAGTGCTGCACATAAAAAGGGAGTTATTCATAGAGATATAAAGCCACATAATATATTGATTTCGAATGAAGGTAGACAGGTTAAGGTTGCTGATTTTGGTATAGCTAAAGCCGTTTCAAATTCAACAATTACGAATATAGGAAGCATAATAGGTTCTGTGCATTATTTTTCTCCAGAACAAGCTAAAGGACAACCAGTAGCCAAAAATGCTGACTTATATTCACTAGGTATAGTGTTGTATGAGATGATAATAGGGAGAGTTCCGTTTAGAGGAGATAGTCCTATATCTATAGCACTTCAGCATATAAATGAAGATATTGAATTTACACAAGAGGAAAAAACTAGAATACCCCACAGTGTCAGAACTTTAATCAGTAAATTAACTGAGAAATCTCCAGAGGACAGATATCAAAGCGCAGAAGAAGTAATAGAAGATATAGAATACATAGAAAAAAATATAGACTTAGATTTTATAAAAGAGTACGATAATTATGTGACTCAAAAGATCGACCAAGATAAATTGATTGCTAAATCTAAGAATTATCATCCAAATAAAAATAAAAAATATTACGAAGAAAATTTAGAAGACTATGAAGAAGAAGACGATGATGATTACGATGACTATTACGAAGAAGAAAAGCCTAAAAAGAAATCTAGTAAAAGTAATGTAAAGAAAAAAAGCAAAAACAAAAAGAAATCAGGTAAAAAGGCAATAATTGGGTTACTAGCTGTAGTAGTAATTGTAGGTGCTTTATTTGCAGGTGCATCAGCGCTTAAGGGATTACTTGGTTCTACAGGAATTAACAATCAAGATCAAGTTGAATCATTTGATGTTCCTAATTTTGTTGGATTATCTATAGATGATGCTAATAAACAAGCAAATGATTTAGGACTTAATTTACAACAATCAGAAGAATACAGTGCAGATGTTGAAAAAGGTCGTATAATATCACAAACTCCACAAACTGGACAAGTTGAAAAAGGAGATACTATAAATGTAGTTGTCAGCTTAGGTGGAAAAGAAGCTACTGTTCCAAACTGTATAGGATTTAGTTATGAAAAAGCTAAAAAGCTTATAGAACAAAATAATTTAAAAGTAGGCTCTAGAAGCTATCAATATAGTGAATCTTATGAAGAAGGTGTTGTAATAACACAAAGTCCAGTATCAGGAACTAGTGGAGTTCTTGAAAATACAAGAATCGATTTAGTCATAAGTAAAGGTAAAAAACCTCAAGAAAATAATACAAATGACAACAACGACAGTAATAACCAAGATAATAATAGTAATAACAATAATACTGACAATAATAATAACAACAACAATAATAGTGGAGATAACACTGTCGATGATAGTAACGACACTGGCGACGATAGCCAAGATGAAGACAAAACTAAGGATGAAGGTAATAATGAATAAGTTTAATTTGTATAAAGGAATTAAATTATTTAAATATTTAGGAGGGCTTTAATGATAGAAGGTAGGATAATAAAAGGTATTGGAGGTTTTTACTACGTAGAAACAAAAAATGGTCTTTATGAGTGCAGAGCGAGAGGAATTTTTAGAAAAAACAAAATAACGCCTCTAGTTGGAGACCGCGTAAAAATTAGTATAGTAGATGAAGAAAATAAAAAGGGTGTAGTAGAGGAAATACAAAAGAGAGAAACAGAGCTTGTTAGACCTCCTATTGCCAATGTAAATAAGGCATTGATAGTCTTTGCTGTTAAAAATCCAACACCTCATTTATCTTTATTAGATAGATTTATAGTTCTTGCAGAGAGAGAAAATCTAGAAATTGTAATAGTACTTACAAAAATAGATTTAGACGACGACAATACTTTTGAAAAAATAAAAAATATCTACGAGCCTTGTGGATATAAAGTAATAGGCGTTAGTAATTTTGAAAAAATAAATATAGATAAGGTAAGAGAAGAGCTTAAAGATAATACAGTTGTGTTTGCAGGACCATCAGGAGTAGGAAAATCAAGCCTACTAAACGAAATAGACAGTAACTTCAAATTAAAAACAGGAGATGTAAGTGACAAAATAAAAAGAGGTAGACATACAACTCGACATGCAGAGCTGTTTGAATTAGAATTTGGAGGTCTTGTTGCGGATACTCCTGGGTTTAGTTCTTTGACACTTGACGATATAGAGGATATAGAGTTAAAGGAATATTTTATCGAATTTGAACAATACGACGACTGTAAATTTGGCTCAAAATGTATTCATCAAAATGAGCCGAATTGCGCAGTTAAAGAAGCAGTTGAAAATGGAGAAATTCCAAAAGAAAGATATGAAAGCTATATACAATTATTAAATGAAATAAGACAGGGGAAAAGGAGATATTAAAAAATGATTAAATTAGCACCTTCAATTTTATCAGCAGATTTTGCAAGATTATTAGAAGACGTAAAAAAAGTAGAAAAGGCAGGATGTGAGTATTTACACATAGATGTAATGGATGGACATTTTGTGCCAAATATCACACTAGGACCAGGAATAGTAAAATCACTTAGAAAGGATGTAGATATGGTATTTGATGCTCATCTTATGATAGAAAATCCAGACAACTATATAAAACAATTTGTAGATGCAGGATGTGATATTATAGTTGTACATCAAGAAGCATGTAGACATCTACACAGAACTATCCAAAATATAAAATCACATGGAATAAAAGCAGGGGTTGCTTTAAATCCTGCAACTCCAATAGACACTATAAAATACGTACTACAAGATGTAGATATGGTACTTTTAATGTCTGTAAATCCAGGATTTGGTGGACAATCATATATACCTGTAGTAACAGAAAAAATAAAAGAATTAAAAGCCTTAATAGATGAAATGGGACTTGATATAGATATAGAAGTAGATGGAGGAGTAAAACCATCAAATATATCTGAAGTAGTAAATGCTGGTGCTAATGTTATAGTAGCTGGCTCAGCTATATTTAATACTGATGATATAGACGAAGCTGTAAAATCACTTAGAGAAAATGCTAGTAAGTAAGGTGATTTGAAAATGAAAGTCTGTATAGTGCTAAATGGAACTGTAAATAATTATAAGTTGACAAAAGAAATAATTGAAAGAGAAAATTACGATTATATTATAGGAGCTGATGGAGGATGTAATCACTTAAATAATATGGGTATTTTACCTAATTATGTAATAGGTGATTTAGATTCTATAGATGAACAGCTTGTAAAGCATTATGAAGCTCACGATATAATATTTAAAAAATTCCCTACTCATAAGGATCAGACAGATTCAGAAATATGCGTTCATCTAGCTAAAAGTCTAGATGCCACACAGATAGATTTTATAGGTGCTTTAGGAGGACGTATGGATCATGCTTTAGCAAATATAGGTTTTATGTATCATGTATATGAGATGGGAGTAGAGCCTAGAATATTGACTAGCGAGGAAGAAATTTTTATAGTACACAACGACAAAAAGACTATAAAAGGCAAAAAGGGAGATACTATTTCTATAGTAGCTCTTAAAAAAGATGCATTAGGAGTTACTCTAGAGAAGTTGGAATATCCATTAGACAAGGCAAGGGTAACTTACCTATCACCTCTAGGCATATCAAATGTAATGCTAGAGGATGAGTGTACAATAACTGTTGAAGATGGTTATTTACTTGTTATTAGAAATTTAAATATATAAATTATTTAAAAAGGCAGTTTGAATTTACAGACTGTCTTTTTAATTTTTTCTCTTATATAATATTAGAACTTTTAAATCATATATAGAATAAAGTCTGAATAAAATTTATTATGTGAGGAGTGATTAACATGAGAATGGTAACTATCAAAATGCCAAAATGGATTTCAAACATAATTTTAAAATTTATGAAAAAGAATAAATAATATTTTAAAAGGATTTTTGCAATGAATATATGTTTCTTTGCAGGAGTCCTTTTTATATTTTTTGAGTAAATAGACTTTACATAAAAAAAATAAATGAAAAAAACTGTATATTGCATTTAATCGATTATTTAAATATATAAATGCTTGTAAATTCAAGAAAAATATATATAATTTGACAAAGATATGAAATTTTATAAGTTAAAAAATTATAATTGCGAGTAAAGATAAAGACTGAATATATAGAAAATGATGAGTATTGATATTTCTATTTATTTATTTTCATTTTGTGGTATAATATCATACGGGTTTATAAATAAATCAAAATAAAAAATTAAAGTTTTATAAAAAAATTATTTAAGGAGAGATTAAAATGGAAAAAAATAGAAAAAAACTTGGGCTAACTACGAGAATTTTTATTGCTCTTATTTTAGGGGCTATATTTGGAGTTATACTTTACTATCTAGTTCCAAAAGGAACTTTTAGAGACGATATTTTAATTAATGGTGTTTTTTATGTTTTAGGGGATGGTTTTTTAAGATTAATGCAAATGCTAGTAGTTCCATTAGTATTTTGTTCATTAATATGTGGTAGTGCTGCTATAGGTGATACTAAGACATTAGGCAAAGTCGGTGTAAAAACAATAGCATTTTACATGGCTACAACTGCTTTAGCTATAACTGTGGCATTATCAGTTGGTAAACTTATAAATCCTGGTATAGGACTTGACATAGCATCAGTTCAGCAGGCAGAGACAACAGTAGCTGAAGCTACTAGCTTTGCAGATACTATACTTAATATAATTCCTAAAAATCCTATTCAAGGTTTAGCAGAAGGAAATATGCTTCAAATAATAGTTTTCGCATTAATAGTAGGTATATTAATCGCAAAAATGGGAGAAAGAGCAGATTTACTATTAAAAGGATTTACTCAATTTAACGATTTAATGATGGAAATGACTGTACTTGTAATGAAGGTCGCTCCAGTAGGTGTATTTTGTCTAATATCTAAGAACTTTGCAAATATAGGATTTGATGCTTTCTTCCCTATGTTAAAATATATGTTTAGTGTTTTCCTAGCATTGGGAGTACAATGTTTTGTAGTTTATATGACATTCTTAAAAATAGGTACAGGTTTAAATCCTGTTAAATTTATAAAGAAATTCCTTCCAGTTATGGGATTTGCTTTTTCAACTGCGACATCAAATGCTACAATACCAATGTCTATAGATACATTGGATAAAAAAATGGGTGTTTCTAAGAAAATATCATCATTTACTATACCTCTAGGTGCTACTATAAATATGGATGGTACTGCTATAATGCAAGGTGTTGCCGTAGTATTCGTTGCACAAGCATTTGGAATAACTTTAACTCCAATGGATTATTTAACAGTAATTGCAACAGCTACACTTGCTTCAATAGGAACAGCTGGTGTACCAGGTGTGGGTCTTATAACTTTATCAATGGTATTTGCATCAGTAGGTCTTCCTGTAGAAGGTATAGCGCTTATAATGGGTATAGATCGTATATTAGATATGACTAGAACAGCAGTAAACATAACTGGAGATGCAGTTTGTACTACTATAGTTGCATATCAAAATAAAGACGTAGATGTAGATGTATTTAATAGTAAAGAAGAAAAAGAAGTAGAAATGGATACTCTAGTTTGCTAGTTTTATAATATATAGAAAATAAAAAGCTTTATGGAGCAGATTGCGAATTTGCACCATAAAGCTTTTTTAATTAAAATCAATAATTTTTGAAATTAAAAAAGGGATTATTGCACAATACATAGTATTTTGCAGTAATCCCTTAATTAATAATAATAAAATTATTAAGCTCTCTCAACTTTTCCTGAACGTAAACATCTTGTACAAACTTTAACTCTTTTTGGAGTTCCATCTTCTACAACTCTAACGTTTCTTAAGTTAGCAGACCAAGTTCTTTTATTATGTTTGTTTGAGTGTGATACTTGGTTTCCTGCAACTTTACCTTTACCACATACACAACATACTTTTGCCATCTTAGCACACCTCCTTAATCCATAATCTTTTAGACTGAAACATATTTATATTAACACAAACATTAATATTTTGCAAGACAAATATGATAATGATTTATTTCGTATTGAAGAATTTCGCATTATCATATAAAATTATATATATAAATTGTAATAATGTAAATATTAAAAATGAAAAATCATAAATTATTTTTTTTGAGCCTTTTATTTATTATAAAGATTTTGTGATAAAATCTTTAATTTATAATGATTTTATAGTATTATATACTAATGATTGATTATTTTAATATACTTTATTATCAATTTTAAAATAAATAATTAAAGAATCATGTAAATTTTACATAGTTTTTGTACAAAATAAAAGTAATAAAAAAATTAAAACTTAAGGGGGTTAAAAACCATGAGTGCAAAAGTAAATAATAAATATGGATGTATAGAAATAGATAAGCAAGTTATAGCTCAAATAGTATATAGAGCTGCTATGGAAAGCTACGGTTTAGTAGGCTTTTCTCAAAAAATAAAAGGAATAGTAGAATTACTAAAAGAAGGCAATATAGCAAAGGGTGTTAAAGTAACAGAATTAGAAAATAACACTATAGAAATTCAATTATTCGTTATAATGCAATACGGTATCAATATAGCTACAGTTGCAAATAACATAATAGAAAGAGTAAAATACTCTGTTGAAAATGACACTGGTATAAAGGTCAGCAAAATAGACGTAAATGTCCAAGGTATTCGAGTAAAGTAATTTAGGAGGAAAGAAATGATTCAATATATAGACGGAAAGCAATTAAGAGATATGTTTGTTTCTGGTGCAAATAATCTTAAAAATCATAAAGACATAGTAGACAAACTAAATGTATTTCCAGTTCCAGATGGAGATACAGGGACAAATATGTCTCTAACTATATCTTGTGCAATAAAAGAATTAAGCAAAGTAGAAAAGGATGATATAGGACAACTTGGAAAGGCTCTTTCTAAAGGTTCTTTAATGGGAGCGAGAGGAAATTCTGGCGTTATTTTATCACAAATAATAAGAGGTATAGCTAAATCTATAGAAGGCAAGGATCAGCTTTCTAGTATGGATATAGCTGAGGCTTTAAAGAATGGCTCTGATACAGCTTATAAGGCTGTAATAAAACCAGTAGAAGGAACTATACTTACAGTAGTAAGAGAAAGCTCTGAATACGCTTTAAAGGTTGCTGCTTTAGAAGACGATATAGTAGAATTTATGACACTTTTAGTAAAAGAAGCGAATAATTCATTAAATAGAACTCCAGAGCTATTACACGCTTTAAAAGAAGCTGGTGTTGTGGATTCTGGAGGTAAGGGATTAGTTTTAGTATATGAAGGTATGTTAAAATCACTAGAAGGCCAATTTATAGATAGTGAAGAAATTCAATCTGCTGAAGCTACTCCTATAAAAGTAGAAAACAAAATATCTACAGAAGATATCAAATATCAATACTGTACAGAATTTATACTTGAAACTGATAAAATATCTGACTTAAAAATGCGCGATATAATGATAAAATACGGTGATAGCTTAGTTGTTGTAGGAGATGAAGGTGTAATAAAGGTACATGTTCACACTAATACTCCAGGTACTGTTCTTCAAGAAGCTCTAGCATTTGGTCAATTATTGACAATAAAAATAGAAAACATGAAGCTACAACATGAAAATAAAGTAATACAAGATGCTCAAGATACTAAAGACGAAGTTCAAGAAGAAGCAAAGGAATTCGGCTTTATAGCAACTTCAATGGGTGAAGGCTTAGCTAAAATATTTAAAGATTTCGGCGTAGATCACATAATAGAAGGTGGTCAAACTATGAACCCAAGTACAGAGGATTTCATGAATGCAATCGACCAAATGAATGCAAACAACATAATTATACTACCAAACAACAGTAATATAATTATGGCTGCAAATCAAGCTAAAGATTTAAGCGACAAAAATATAATAGTAATACCTACAAAAAATGTATCTCAAGCATTTGCTGCATTAGTTAGCTTCGATGGAGATTTAACAATAGAAGAAAATGAAGCTAATATGTTAGAAGCCTTAACAACAGTAAAAAGTGGCCAAGTAACTTATGCTGTTAGAAACACAGTTATAAATGATGTTGAAGTAAAAGAAGGTAACATTATAGGCCTAGGTGAAGGAAAACTACTATCAGCAGGCGATGATGTAGACGATATAACTACAAAGCTTATAGAAAGCTTAGTAGATG
>NZ_JBJDXL010000372.1:0-3197 GCF_051866655.1 Intestinibacter sp. | reverse complement strand
AGTTCTTCAGTTCCGTCAGACTCATAATACAATCTACTATGATCCCAATTACCTGAACTGATATGATATGATAATTCTGTTAATGCTTCTGAAATAAGGTTCTTACGATCTTCTAGTTCATTTTCATTATACATATTAAATACTCTTACTTCATTATTTCTATTAGTCTGTATTGCTATAATATAAGCTTCAAGATTATAATCAGAAATATCTATTCCTTGATCTATAAACATATACCAAGTAATAGCAAGTAAGTAGAAAGCAATCTGTCTATAGTAATCATACTCTTCAACAGAATGCTTAAAATTCCATACATCTGATGTAGTCTTTAAATCAATTAAAGTAATCTTTCTATTAGCGTGATCGAATATACATCTATCTAATAGAGATTTACATTTAACATCTTTAAACTCCCAGTTTATATGAAATTCATTGTGAGATTCAACTCCTTCTTTATCTGATAGTAATTCATTAGCTTTCTTATGCTCTTCTATATTATGTTTAATATTCTTAAGCATATTTAAATCAGCTCCTGATATTACTTGTTTGTTTTCTTTTTCTTGTTGTAGTGCTTCTATATAGGAAGCATACTTTTTAGTTAGCTCTAAAGCTTCTTTTAAGACGATTTTAGAGCTTTTGTTATTACTATAAGCACTTCTGTATGCTTGTAGTAATTTATCGTCTTCTGTAAGCTCTAATGAGCTTACATACGCTTCACAGAAATCCTTTTGTTGTTTTACTCTAGGTATTTCATAATCAAGCATAGTATAATCATTCCAGAATTGTTCTGGTTGTAATAGGTACTCGTGAATCATAGTACCTCTTTCTAATTGAGGAAGCTTTAAACCTTCCTCTTTTCCATCTAGCATATCTTTTAAGTATCTAGGACCTTTCTTTAAGAACCATCCTATAGTACTATTAGATATTCTAGTATTATCTTCGTAGTATGGTATTTTAATCTCCATAGTCAAATAATTCATTCATACTATTAGTTTCAATATCGTCTGTATTTATATTAGTTTCCCAAGGAATTAAATCCTCTACTAAATTATACTTATCTAACAGCATATATATTTATTGTTAACTTAATAATTAATAAAGTTATAAATAACATTACTCTTTCTTAGTTAAATTCATTATATCAAATATCTGATCTAAAGTAAATAGATCTTTAAATATAATATATTCATCTAAGAAAGCATTAACATTATCAAAAGATATTATTTCCATATTATTAATAATATAATCTTTAACAATATCTTTATCTTCTATACCTTTATCGTTTATTAGCATATCTACGAATACAAGGTTATCATTCATTTCGTACTTACGCCAATAACGTATACGTGATGAACGATCAAATAAGTTATCATTTATTGCATCAGTATTATTGCAAGTCATAATAACTAATTTCTTAGCAGTATGTTGTATACCATCTAAGAAAGTTAAAATACCATCTGTAGGCCAATAATAATCATTCTTTTCAAATTCATCTAGTATTATGCATACTGGAGTATTTATATTCTTAAAGAACTGTTCTATTCGTTTTAAACGATAGTATCGGTCTACAATAATAATAGGAAGATTACTTTCAATAGCTAAACGTTTTGCTAATATAGATTTACCGCTACCTTTTAAACCAGATAGTAATACACCTGTAGTAAGACCTGCTTTATCTGAATTAAAATAAGTAATACAACGTTTAATAAGATTATTATCTTCTTCAAACTTATATAACTTATTTGGCATATTTAGATTACCATTCTCTTTTAGATAAGTATAATCGTTAGAATCATCCCACTTTAGATCATATACTTTTCCAGGTATAAGTTCATAATCCATACCTGCAGGCTTAACTATGATTTTCTCTCCTATTCGTACAAATTCGTTCATAAAATTAATTTTTAAGTTCTGAAATTAATTTATCTACCTCTTTCTGAGTATGTACTATATAGAATTTATAATTAGTATTCTTTAAATAGTACTTAAATAATTTCTCTCTTAGAGGCCAGGCTTCATTAGGAAATCCTTTACATTCTATTATAAAGTTATCTCCTACAAAATCAGGTAAATAAGTTATAGCTCGTATCTTACTACCTTGAAAAGTAAAAGCTGGAAGTAGTTCATATCTATGTTGTTCATATTCACTATAGATATTAGCTTCTTTCAGCTTTTTATACGTATATGTTTCAAGTTTAGATCTAAACTTTATTCCATCGTACTCATTAGGCGTAGCATTTTTTACTTTGCCTTTTTTTCTCTTTATCTATCTCATTATAAATGTATTCTTTAACTATATCGAACCCATTTACTTTGATAGCATCAGAAATATCTTTAGCAGAGAACCTTTTAGGCATTATAATGCAATTTAAGCCTGTTTTAAGGCTTATTTTGCGAATATTTTTTATTCCAGCTACATCTCTATCAAAACAAATTAAAATTGTCTTAAAACGCTTTAAAATGTTGTTTAGAGCTTTGTCTGAAATCCAAGAACTTTCTGAACTAGGAGATATTGCTGGTATTCCCATTTCATATAGACACATAACGTCTTTTAAGCTCTTAGTTATAATAATAGTTTCTCCGCTTTTAGGTAATTGCTTAAAACCTTGTATATCGTTTTCAGTTAAATTATTTCTCCATTTAGTATATTTATCTGCTAATGGTCTGTATATTTTAAAGTGATTGTATACTTTGTAAGCATACATTGGATTATCATTTTTATATATACCTTTTACTACACCATTACTTAGATAATATTTAATACTACTTACATTAAATTTCTTTAATGTACTTAGAGAAATATGGAACTGAGACCAGTAATCGGTGTCAATTTTAGTAAAGTCTTGTCGTACTACACCGATTACTGTCTCTTTTGACGGTATATATTGCTTAGAGCTACCTAACTGCGTATTATTAGTAATATTAAGCTTATTAACTATATTATTTAGTATATCTGAATAATTAGTTAAACCAGTATATAGTGATACAAATTTAACTATATTACCGCAATCACCTGTACCATGATCTTTAAACATTAACTGTTTAGTAGTCCTACTGTAATAACATCCAAATGATGGATTCTTATCTTTACGGAATGGACTATTGTATATCATGCCTACTTTAAAATTACCAATATACGCTCGATATATATCATATTCGCTTACTCTAGATAATATATATTCTAGAGTAATAGGTTC
>NZ_JBJDXL010000371.1:0-3206 GCF_051866655.1 Intestinibacter sp. | reverse complement strand
CTATCTTATACAGTAGATGATTCAAATATAGCTAGTGTATCTGGTTCAGGAAGTAGATGCCAAATATATGGTAAAAATGCAGGTGGTACTAATATTAGAATTTTATATGATGGTCAGGAAATAAAGACTATCTATTTAGAGGTTGAAGCAGAATATGTGGATGATTCACAACAATCTAGCTTAGATTCAAATAGTGAGGTTGATCTAGTTGTGAAGGGATATTTAGAAAATTATGCGGATGCTGTAAATTATGGAGAGATTTCATATGTAGAACCATACTTAACTTCAACAGGTGCATTCCATAAGGAATTATCTAAGACTATTCCAAAGAATTATGAAAAGGGAACACAAGTAGATGTTATAGGATACACAAAAAACAGCATGAAGCAAGAAAGTGGACAATATAGAGTGGGAATGACAATTGAATACTATGTTTATAAACAAGGCGAAACTAAATATCAAAAAGAATATATGGAATTTATAGCAGTTCAACGCTCAGGTGAATGGATTATAGATAGATATGAAAATTGGAAGCTTTTAGAACAATATAAAGTGTAAAATAAAAAATATATTATAAATTTGACATATAAAGCATAAATATGCTACTATTAAATTAATTAAATAATGAATTAACAGTGTCACGAAGATACTAGTGCGAAAGAGCGCATAGTGTTTTTGTGACCTTTTTTATTTTACAAAGAAATTTAGGGGTGGGAAAGAATATGAAGATGAATCAATTTTTAAAGGAAAACGAAAAATATTGGACAAATAGAGCTGAAGGATACTGCCAAGTAAATATAGATGAATTAAAAAGCAATAAAAAGCTTGAATGGATAGATATAATAAAATCTAATGCGCCAACTTTTGTAGGGGACAGAAGATTAAAGGTGTTAGATATAGGATGTGGACCAGGATTTTTCTCTATAATATTAGCATCAGCAGGCTATGATGTAACTGCTGTAGATTACACAGAAGAAATGTTAAAAAAAGCAAAACAAAACGCTGGTAGCTTAGTTGATAAAATAAAATTTAGAAGAATGGATGCTCATAACTTAGAATTTGATGAAGGACAATTTGATTTAATAGTTACTAGAAATCTTACTTGGAACTTAAAGGATCCAGAAAGAGCATATAATAGCTGGTACAAGGTTTTAAGAAACGGCGGAAAAATGATAAATTTCGATGCTAACTGGTACTTGCATCTTTTTGATGAAGAAAAGAGAAGAGAATACGAAAACGACAGAAAAAATGTAGAGCTTTCAGGAATGGATGACCACTACACATGTACAGATATAGATTCTATGGAGGAAATAGCTAGACAGCTTCCACTAAGCAAAATCCAAAGACCTGTTTGGGATAGAATGGTTTTAAATAAAATAGGATTTAAAAATATAGAAATAGATCAAAATATCTGGACAAAAACATGGAATGAAGAAGAAAAATTAAACTACGGTTCAACTCCAATGTTTATGATAATAGCTGAAAAATAAATAGATTTGTATTAAAATATAAAAGTCAAAATTAAGGTAGTATAGGGGAGATGAAAAGTGAATTTAGAAGACAGAATAGAAAGTTACTGGTCAAAAAGAAGTGATAAATTTTACGATTTACGTGTAGAAGAATTAAACAGCGATAAGAGAAAGCTATGGGAAGATGAGATAATATCAAATTTACCCGACAAAGAAAATTTAAAAATACTAGATGTAGGATGTGGACCAGGGTTTTTCTCAGTGATATTGGCATCTTTAGGACATAAGGTAGTAGGAATTGATTTAACTAAATCAATGATAGAGAGAGCAGAGCAAATTGCAGATATGTTGGATTACGACATAGATTTTAGAGTTATGAATGCTCAAGAGTTGGATTTTGATGATGAAGAGTTTGATGTAGTTATTTCTAGAAACTTGACATGGACACTTCCAGATATAGAGAAAGCATATAGGGAATGGTATAGAGTTCTTAAAAAGGACGGCGTGCTTTTAAATTTCGATGCTGATTACGGAAAGGTTTCTTTTAAAGAGGAAGTAAAAACTTTAGGTGAAGATCACGCGCATTCTAAAATAGAGGTTGATTTAATGGAGGAATGTGATAGTATAAAGGAAGCGTTAGTTATAAGCAAGAGAGAAAGACCAGTTTGGGATAAGGAATATTTAAAACAAATTGGATTTGAATCATGTAAAACTGATTACAATGTCAGTGAGAGAATTTACAAGGTTAAGGATGATTTTTATAATCCAACGCCTATGTTCAAGGTTTGCGCAGTCAAGATGGCAAGTGCATAAAATTAAATATTTATTATTGAGAATGGAATTATGAAAGTTTTATTAAAAATTGTTACGAAAACAGTTTACTATAGGGCTTTCATAATTTTCTTGTTTACGAAAAAGATAGTCAGAAAGAAGGGATATTTTTGGGAAAATATATAAAAAAAAGGTTATTAAACCTAATATCAATATTGCTCGGTATTTCTTTTTTATCATTTTTGCTTATGTATTTATCGCCAAGTGATCCAGCAGAGCTAATGTTAAAGGCAAGTGGAGGATTAGTTACGCAGGCGGAGGTGGATAGTCTTAGAGAGAGCTTGGGTCTTAATGAACCTTTTTTGAAGCAGTATTTTAATTGGCTGATAGGTTGTTTGCACGGTGATTTTGGAAATTCATATATCACAAATAAGCCAGTTACTCAAACTTTATTAGATGCAGTACTTCCAACCGTTGAGCTTGCAGTGAGTTCGCTAATGTTTACATTGATTGTATCGATTCCTCTTGGAATTTTATCAGCAGTTAAGAGAAATAAAATAGCAGATTATATTATTAGAATCCTATCTTTTATAGGTTCTGCTGTGCCTGGTTTCTTTTTAGCACTAATATTGATTTATATATTATCTATAAAGCTGAAAATATTGCCTGCGTATGGAGACAAACAGGCGACTTCAATTATAATGCCGACTATAACGCTAGGTCTTGGGATGACCTGCAAGTATATTAGACAGATTAGAGCTGCTATACTAGAGGAGCTTGAAAAGCCCTATGTAATAGGAGCGAGATCGAGGGGAATAAAAGAAAATACGATAGTATATATAAATGTTTTAAAAAACGCTATGCTTACTATTTCGACGTTAATAGGCCTTTCATTTGGTTCACTTCTAGGTGGGACATGTATAGTTGAGACGATTTTTATGTGGCCTGGACTTGGAAAGCTATCTA
>NZ_JBJDXL010000370.1:0-3231 GCF_051866655.1 Intestinibacter sp. | reverse complement strand
ATTGATATCTGTCAAATAATGTTTTTGTTATTGCAGCTGTTAATGTAGTTTTACCGTGGTCAACGTGGCCGATTGTTCCTATATTAACATGTGGTTTAGTTCTTTCGTATTTAGCCTTAGCCATTTGAATTACCTCCTAATGTTTTTATTATAAAATTTATATATTTTCTATAAGACGAGGACGAATCCTCGTCTCTTATTTTTAATTTAAATTATTATTATCTACCTTCTGATATTTTTTTAGCTACGTTAGCTGGAACTTGTTCGTAGTGGTCAAATATCATAGTGTAAGTAGCTCTACCTTGAGTAGTAGATCTTAATTCAGTTGCATAACCGAACATTTCTGAAAGTGGAACAAATGCATTTATAACTTGTGCACCGCTTCTAGCTTCCATACCTTGGATTAAACCTCTCTTAGAGTTTATTCCACCCATAACGTCACCCATGTATTCTTCTGGAGTAACAACTTCAACTTTAAAGTAAGGTTCAAGTAATACTGAATCACCTTTCTTTAATGCTTCTTTCATAGCCATTGAACCAGCCATTTTGAATGCCATTTCTGATGAATCGACTTCATGGTAAGAACCATCGTATAATTCAACAGCAACGTCAACTACTTGATATCCAGCAACAACACCTGATTGCATAGCACCTTGGATACCCATATCAGTTGGTCCAACATATTCTTTTGGTACAGATCCACCAACAGTTTTGTTTTCAAATAAGTAACCAGCACCTGGTTCTTGTGGAGAAACTCTAAGTTTAACGTGACCATATTGTCCTCTACCACCTGATTGTTTAGAATATTTATATTCAACATCAACTGGTTTAGTTATAGTTTCTCTGTAAGCAACTTGTGGAGCACCAACATTTGCTTCAACTTTGAATTCTCTTAATAATCTATCTACTATGATCTCTAAGTGTAATTCACCCATACCACCGATTACAGTTTGTCCAGTTTCTTCATCAGTTCTAACTCTGAAAGTAGGGTCTTCTTCAGCTAATTTTTGAAGAGCAACACCCATTTTTTCTTGAGCAGCTTTTGATTTTGGTTCTATAGCTACGTCGATAACTGGTTCAGGGAATTCCATAGATTCAAGTATTATTGGACTATCTAGAGCACATAAAGTATCTCCAGTTGTAGTATCTTTTAAACCTACTGCAGCAGCTATATCTCCTGCATAAACTTCAGTTATTTCTTGTCTTGTATTAGCATGCATTTGTAGGATACGTCCTATTCTTTCTTTCTTGTTCTTAGTTGCATTTAATACATAAGAACCAGATTGTAAAGTACCAGAGTAAACTCTGAAGAACGCTAATTTACCTACGAATGGGTCAGTCATTATTTTGAATGCTAATGCTGAGAATGGTTCTTCATCAGAAGAATGTCTTTCAGCTTCAGTTCCATCTGGTAATACACCTTTTATAGCTTCTATATCAGTTGGAGCTGGTAAATAATCTATAACAGCATCTATAACAGGTTGAACACCTTTATTTCTGTAAGCAGTACCACAGAATACTGGGTTCATTTCACAAGCTATAGTAGCTTTTCTTATAGCACCTTTTATTTCTTCTTCAGTTAATTCTTCACCTTCAAGATATTTCATCATTAGCTCTTCATCAGTTTCAGCAACTGATTCTACTAATTTTTCTCTCCATTCAGCAGCTAATTCTTGCATATCTTCTGGTATATCTGTTTCATCCATAACAGTACCTAGGTCATCTTCATAGATTATAGCATCCATTTTTATTAAGTCTACTATACCTTTGAAAGTATCTTCTCTACCTATTGGTAATTGAAGAGGCACAGCATTTGCACCTAATCTTTCTTTCATCATTTCTACAACATTGTAGAAGTCAGCACCTAATATATCCATTTTATTAACAAATGCTATTCTTGGTACTTTGTAAGTTTCAGCTTGTCTCCATACATTTTCAGATTGAGGTTCAACCCCACCTTTAGCACAGAAAACAGCTACTGAACCATCTAGAACTCTAAGAGATCTTTCAACTTCAACTGTGAAGTCTACGTGCCCTGGTGTATCTATTATGTTGATTCTGTGATCTTTCCAAGTTGTAGTTGTTGCAGCAGAAGTTATTGTTATACCTCTTTCTTTTTCTTGTTCCATCCAGTCCATTTGAGAAGCTCCTTCATGAGTTTCTCCTATTTTATGTGTACGCCCAGTATAGAACAGGATTCTTTCTGTAGTAGTTGTTTTACCTGCATCTATATGAGCCATGATTCCTATATTTCTAGTTCTTTCCAAAGGAAAATTTCTAGCCATGGTTATCCTCCTTAGATATCCTCTAATATTTCTTAATTCCTAATTGAATTCCGATATTAGAATCAAATTAGAATCTGTAATGAGCAAATGCTTTATTTGCTTCAGCCATTTTATGAGTATCTTCTCTCTTCTTAACTGATGCTCCTGTATTATTTGCAGCATCCATTATTTCTCTCGCAAGTTTTTCTACCATACCTTTTTCTCCACGAGCTCTTGTGTATTTTACTAACCATCTTAAACCTAAAGTTTGTCTTCTGTCAGGTCTAACTTCTATTGGAACTTGGTAGTTAGCTCCACCAACTCTTCTAGCTTTTACTTCTAAAACTGGCATTATGTTATCCATTGCTTTGTTGAATACTTCTAAAGCATCTTCTCCAGTTTTTTCAGCTATTATGTCAAAAGCATCATATACTATTTTTTGTGCTTTTCCTTTTTTTCCGTCTATCATTAAATTATTTATTAATTTTGTAACTACCTTACTTCCATATACTGGATCTGGTAATACGTCTCTCTTTGGAACATTACCTTTTCTTGGCATTTTGCTTCCCTCCTTAATTATTTTTATCTTAAATCATCGGTACTCGACATATTATCACAATGCCGTATGCCATAAATATATATATATTTAAAGCACCGCACTATAATATTTCAATTTCGATTTAGTGTTTTATTTTTCTATTTTTTAGCAGCTTTTGGTCTCTTAGCACCATATTTAGATCTTGCTTGCATTCTCTTATCAACACCAGCAGTATCTAATGTACCTCTTAATATATGGTATCTAACCCCTGGAAGGTCTTTTACTCTTCCTCCTCTTATAAGAACAACACTATGCTCTTGTAAGTTGTGTCCTTCTCCTGGTATATAAGCAGAAACTTCTATACCGTTAGTTAATCTAACTCTGGCAACTTTTCTTAAAGCTGAGTTAGGTTTCTTAGGAGTAACTGTC
>NZ_JBJDXL010000369.1:0-3232 GCF_051866655.1 Intestinibacter sp. | reverse complement strand
CAATAACTGCTAATATTCTGAACTCTATTCTATATTAAACCTTTCAGCAGCATATTTACTAGAACTTTGCTCAACTTTAATTTTACTATTAAGATAAGCATCTAATGTATCTGCATAGTAGGAATCAAAGTTAAATATTCTGTCTCTATTCTATTCTACTAAATCATTTACTCTATTATCATTAGCCTATATGTAAGCAGTCTATAGAGAATAGTTTTGTTTTCCTGGATGATTAGTATGAGTTCCTACACTAGAAATCATAAATTCCTAAGTAAACATAAAGTCTAGAGCATTATACTTAGCTAACATTGGATGAAGTTCTAACTATACTTTATCAAGTAAATCATGTACATTGTAATCCAAGGCAAATCCTAAAGAACGTCTAAGATTACTTAAATCGGATTTATTTCTTATTTCAACCACAGTTCCATCCTATAAAGTGGCTTTAGCTAAAACCATATCACCACTTCTGGAAACCCAGTCTTTCATGCTACGTAAGTCAGATTTAGGAGTAATTCCAGATTCTTTTTCAAGTAAAGAAATATTAAAGTTCTCATCTACTAAAGACTTTAGCATTTCCACTTTCTTTAATTCCATAAATCTTCTCATTCTTTCTGGCTTTGAAAATCTATGTAATAAAGCTCTATTAGTATTATTATATGTAATAGTTCCGTCCTTGTTTTCCTAGTAGTGTGTATTCTATATTAACTAAATATGGTCATTAGGATTGGCGTTATTATACTCTCTAGTTTTTTCAAATAAGTAATCTTTTGGAGTAAGACCATTCTATTTACAATACTCATTAAATTCTCTAAAGCTATTTGCCGGATCAATGTTTACTCCTATAAACTATCCTAATTTACTAAAGTCGTTTCTTACTTTATCAAAATTCTTTTTATAAGCAGTATATAATTCAGTTCTAGTTACTTCATATAACTCATCTTCTGTTAAGTCTTTAAAAGATTTTTCCTCACCATTAATTTTAACTTTTTTATTTAAATCAAGTAATATTCTACCTATTGTTGTCTTATCAGAATTAACAGATGGAAGAAGAGCCACAATACCATTACCTACAGTAGTTTTATTATAAGTTTCGATATTTAACAAGCCACCTACAAAGTCATATAGGAAATTACTTTCTACAAATTCAGCTACTGTAAATTTAGTAAGAGGTTTATTTCCAGATGGCGATTTTAATTCTTTAGCAGTGAAATGCCCTTTATATAATCCAGGCATAAATAGACTGAAATGAGAGGCCGCATTATTAGCATTTGCCATTATATGCTCCCATTGTGAGGTTAGAGAACCAAGCAATCGGCTAAGAGTCTAAGAACTAAGTGTATTACCATCTGCATCTTTAACTAGAGTAGAAGTAAATTCTCCAGTAGATATAGCTTTGGCTGTAGCAATTTCTCTAAGGTCTGGCATCATATTATCAGGAATTAATCCCATTTCCATGAGATTCTTATTAAAGTATGGTTTATACTTATTCTTCTCATCCCCAGTATCAGAATATATTTCAGAAAGTTTTTCCTAAACTTGACTTTTCCTTGTAACTCCATCAAGTAATACATTAGATATATACTTGTTTAACATTACTGTAGATGCTAGTTTAAATAAGGTATTGAATTGACGACTTCTACCATACTCACCACTCATATTAATATCTAAACCTTCTTGTAGGTCTCTATCATTCATTAGATTTAATCCTAATTGAGTATCAAGAAATTGACGTATTTCTGGATCCATTATTAGACTAATTTTCTCAGCATCAGATAGATTGCCCTTACTTCCAATATAAGATATATTTCCAGAGGTAGTAATTGAGACTGATAGCTTATCTCCTACTTTGTATGTTAGTTTTTTATTTGCAGAGTCATATTCTATATTATACTATTTTATCTACTAAGGAAATTCTAGTTTCATTATTCTTCTAGTATTTAACCCATTAATAGTGCTTTCAATAGCTCTAGCAGCATTATCAACACTTAATTCTTTAAGAACACGAACACTAACTTTTCCATTATCGTCATTATACTACATAAAATCTACAGAGAACAAGGTGTCTGCAACCTATGTAAGAAGTTCATAGAAATTCTCCCCTTCATAGCCGTAGTTCTACTCTATTTCGTAAATAGATTTATTTCCAATAGATTTATTATCGCCAAATATTCCTTTATACATAGAATAGAGCACATTCTTCTACTCGTCTGTAAAGTCAAACTCTGTATAGAATTTTCCATCTACTAGAGCTTTCATTACAAGTCTAAAGTTCTTCTATGGATTTAGTCTTATATTATTTACTAAAGTTCTAAAAGAAGTTCTTGAAACATTTTCAAATCCCTTCATATTAGGAGCTACCTCTAATGTAGAAGCTATAGGGTTAAGAGCTAGATTCTTAATCTTACTTATTACATCATAGAACTACTCAAATGTTATAAACTTACCTTCTGTAAACACATCTGAATTCATCTTATAATATGGAGTAGTATTAACTAATAACTATGCTAATTTACTGATATTCTATTCAATATTAATATTATCATCATTTGACCAATCTTTAACAACATGATGCCCTTTATCAGCAGTAAATGTATACTAGTTTGTAGATAATATATTACTATTAGGAGCTATCTTAATGTAATCCCCAATTAGAAGATTAACAAAGTTATCAAAATTTCTTAGAGTAAACCAAGCTCTAAATGCTTCATACTTAGCTTTAGCTTGTACATTAGTAGTCCCATCCACATTTTTTACACTATTATATAATTCCTAAGCTTTCTGTGGGTTTTCGTATGCTTCTAAGAGCATAGTCTGTGACTATATTTTCTTTAGATTTTCTTCATTTAGCTCACTATACTAATCACTAATCCCACAGTACTTACGAACTATATTAAATAATTCCTCTTTATACTACTATGCTTTGGAGTTAATATCAGCAATAGAATTTACTTTCTCTCCAGTTTGCCTATCTATAATAAATGCTCTAACTAAACCAAGTGCAGCATTTACCTTAAAGTCTTTCTTTATTTGGGATTTCTGCCCAAAGGCGGTATTCAGGAACTTGTTGTCAAGTTCCCAAATATCGTCTGAGGTCATTTCTTCTCCTTCATAACATTCTGTATTGTTTACATACTTTTTTCTAAATTCTTTAGATAGGGCATTTCTAACTCCATAGTTTGGAATTAGAATTTTAGAATCTGGTCCAAAATTACTATCTAAGATATTCTAT
>NZ_JBJDXL010000368.1:0-3238 GCF_051866655.1 Intestinibacter sp. | reverse complement strand
ACTGCTCTCTAAGTCCCAAAGGTTTAGCGCATCCATTGTTTCCTGTAATATTAGGAGCTTTTCGTTTAGCTTTTCGTCGTAGGATTTGTTGATTTTATCTAGTACGTCTTGATAATCTCCTATTATCTTCATTTCCTCACAAGTCCCCTTAAATACCTGTTCTAAAACAGTCGCATTTTCGTCGTAGTAAGGGTTTTGTGGAAGGTATTCGATTCTGACCTTGTTTGCCTTTGTGATAGTTCCGCTATCTTCTATCTCAGCTCCGGCTATTATTTTAAGTAGAGTAGACTTACCTGTTCCGTTTACACCGATTAATCCGATTTTTTCTTTATCGTTTATCCCTAGAGAAATATTCTCCAGTAATTTTTTTTCAGAGTAGCTTTTGCTAATATTTTCTAATGTTATTAAATTCATCGATCTCACCTTTATATAAAATTTTAATTTAAATACTTGACGATAAAATTATTGTAAAGATTACCATCAAGGTATAAAATTTAAGTAATAAATATTTGTCTTTATAAAATCTACATTATATTATAACTCATAACGCTAAATTAGACTAATAATATTGACAAATAAAAATAAAAATATAAATATAAAATATTAAGTATTAGAGAATTTTAATTTTTGGAAATTTATGTGGGATTTGGAAATAAATAAATTTAGAAACTAGATTTAATGAAAGGGGAAAAATATGAGAGTATATATATCACAATTAGTAGAAACAGAAAAAATAAAGCCAATACTTGAAAAGTACGACGTTGGTCTAGAAATTGTATTATTTGCAAGTCCATACTGCCTAGATAGACAGGATGAGTTTATAGAAACTTATAAAGAGGAATTGGGAGATTTATATGGAAAAATAGATATATCTATACATGGTCCTTTTGTCGAGTTATGTGCAGGAACTCGCGACGAGCTAATAGCCAAGGTCTCAAATTACAGAATGCAGCAGGCGTACGATGTAGCCAAAAAGATGAATGCAAAATATCTAGTTTACCACAATGGATATTATCCAAATACTTATAGCTATATTGAATGGATGCAAAACGCACCTGTATTTTGGCAAAATTTCCTTGGGGATAAGAAAGACGACGGCATAAAGGTCCATATCGAAAATGTATTTGAGGACGACTACTTTATATTAAACGAGCTTATGGAGGAAATATCAGACGACAAGACATCTCTATGTCTAGATGTCGGTCATGTAAATGCGTATTCTAAAATAGATGTGATGGAATGGATCAAAATCTTAAATAAATACATAAAACATATGCATATACACAACAATTGTGGTGATAGAGATTCACACCTTGGAATAAATAAAGGAGATATAGATATTATAGAAATTCTAGATCTTGTGAAAGATAAGGATATTACAATTTCTCTTGAAATTACAGATTTAGATGAATTAGAGGAATCTCTAGAAATACTTTATAAAAATGGTTTTATAGAATATAGAAAATAAAAATTAGGAGAAAATTTATGAATGTAGGAGTTTTAGGTTGTGGGAAGATGGGTTCAGTTGTAGCTAAAAAGCTTCCCGAGGATGTAAATAAAATAATTGTAGACAGAAATCAAGAAAAGCTTGAAGCTTTAAGCAAAAGTATAGATTGCAAATGCTCTACATCAATAGACGTACTAGCCGATGCGGATATAGTAGCAGTGATACTTCCAGAATCAGAGGTAAATAAAAATGTAGAGAGCATATGTAAGATAGCAAAGGATGGAGCGATAATTTTAAATATGTCTACAAATGGAGCAGTTGATCATAGCATAAAAGACAGCTATAAAAGTATAAATATAATTGAAACTAAAATAATAGGTCAATCATCTATGATAGAAAAATTTAAAGCGCCTTCAGCTATAGTAATAGGAAGCGAGGACAATGATATAGTTGAGAAAATAAAATACATCTTCAAGGATTTTTCTTATGTAGAAAGTGGAGATGTAGAGAAGGTTCCATTAGCTGTTCAAGCTGCGACAAGACAGGCGATAATTACATGTATGGATTTAAAGGAAAAATTAAATGCTTTAGATGTAGACACGTCTTGGCAGGAGGCATTGTTTAAATGCGTGTTAAATGGTACAATAGGTTCGTTTATGGACGACACATTAGGACCATTTGCTAGAAAGATTGTGAAGGAAATAGAAGACAGTAGACAATAAAATTATTAAAACATTGCAATAGATATATGGTATAATTTTTTAGAGAATTAATAGGAGGAGAGAAGATTAAATATGAATTATTTATCTATAGAAGAAATAGTAAGTGCCAGCAAAGGCGATTTAACAAGTAAAAGTGAAGAAGTAAAATCTATAAATGAATTAGTTATAGATAGTAGACTTGCAAATAAAAACAGTGCATTTTTCGCATTAGTAGGAGAAAGTGTAGACGCACATAAATTTATAAACTCAGCAATAGAAAATGGATGCAAGACTATAGTAAAAAATAAAGACAATAATACAGAAATAAACAGCGAAAATGTAAATGTAATCGAAGTTGAAAATACATTATTTGCATTTGGAGATGTAGCTAAACACTATAAAGAAAAATTCGATATACCTTATATAGGAGTTACAGGTAGTGTAGGTAAAACTTCTACAAGAGATATGATTTATGCAGTAGTATCTAGTAGATACAAAACTCTTAAAAATATGAAAAACTTAAATACTGAGACTGGAGTTCCTATGACTCTTACAAATCTAGACGAAAGCTACGAATGTGCTGTAATCGAAATGGGTATGAGTGGATTCCATGAAATAGAATATCTAGTAAATATAGTAAATCCTAAAATAGGTGTTATATCAAATATAGGTCTTTCTCATATCGAAATGCTTGGATCTAGAGAAGGTATATTCAAAGCAAAAATGGAAATAACTACAAACTTCGACGAAGATTCTACGTTAATAGTAAATGGCGACGACGATATGCTTACAACTTTAAAAGGTCAAGATTTAAAATACAATTTAAAAACTTTTGGATTTGGAAAAGACAACACAATCTACTGTACAGATTTTAACATGAACGACAACGACACAACTTTCAATGCAATGATAGACGGCAAGGTAGAAGAATTCTACATCCCAACAGTTGGAGAACACAACATCTACAACGCAATGGCAGCTATATTAGTTGGGCAAACTTTAGGTATAAGCCTAGACGATATCAAACGCGGTCTTAAGAACTTCGAAATAACTAAATCTAGAATGGATATAATAAAAACAGATGATTACG
>NZ_JBJDXL010000367.1:0-3243 GCF_051866655.1 Intestinibacter sp. | reverse complement strand
TAATAGTGTTGCTACTAATACTGCAAATATTAGCACTAATACTGCCGCAATCACTGAGGCTCAGAATGATATAAATACACTTGAAACTGAGCTGGATGCAAAAGCAAACAAAGAAGAAGTTGATGTTGCACTCGAAGCTAAAACAGACCTATCTACATTTAACACTACAGTAACTAATATTAATACAGCTCTTGATGGCAAGGCAAGTGCCTCTTCTGTAACAGTTCTTAGCGAGTCTGTTACTGCATTGAGCAGTTCTTTATCTAATAAAGCCAATATTGCAGATGTAAATGAAGCTCTTGCTGGTAAAGCTGATAGTGACCATGTACATAATTATATACATATTGGTACAGAAGAGCCTACTGATGCTTCTGTTGTTCTTTGGGTAGATACTGTGAATGGTCTTAAATATTATGATGGCAGTGCATGGATCAATGTTCCTATGGCGACTAGCTAATAAATAAATACAATAAAGGATGGTGATAAAACATATGTCAATTTTATCAATAACATTACCATCAAATACTTATATAACAAATGGTAAACATATTACATTTAAAACTCCTAGTAGTAATAAGGGTATTAGTGGAATTTTAATTGATGATGATCCCCAAGAGTATAAAATAGTAGATTCTTGTAAAAACACATTGCCAAATGCCATTACGATTTTTGATGAAGGAACTATGGTGCATGTTATCTTAGATGTAGATGAGCATTTAGCATATCTTCAAGGCTCAAGCGTTACTGGTAGTTCTCAAGGTGGGAGCGGTGTTTCATATTTTAATGGTAGACAGGGTGCCGTTGATCCAATGGAAGGTGATTATACTGCTGAAATGGTTGGTGCTGCACCATCTATTCATGCTAGTCAGCACGCAAGTGATGGAACTGACCCTATTACTCCTGAAAGCATAGGCGCTGCCGCTGTTGAGCATTCTCATGATGATGTTTATGCTGCGATTGACCATGATCATGATGGTGTTTATGCACCATATTATCATACTCATGATGCAGATGGAGGAATAGGATTTAATCAGGATGATGCTGATAAATTATATGCTGCAATTGACCATACGCATACTGCAGAAGAAATAGGTGCAGCGGCTGTAGACCACACACATACCTTAGAAGAGTTAGGTGCAGCTCCTGCAGAGCATACGCACACTTTAGGGGAATTAAGTATATCTATTACACCAGAAGAGATAGGAGCTGCATCCGTTGACCATACGCATACTGCAGAGGAAATAGGAGCAGCTACCGTAGACCATACACATACTGCGGTAGAAGTAGGTGCGGCTTCTGCGGATCATACTCACACAGCGACTGAAATAGGTGCAGCTCTTGCAGAACATACTCATACTGCTAGTGAAATTGGTGCTTTAACTCAAATAGAAGCAGACAGTCTTTATCGTTTGCAAAATGATGACGTTGATATGAATTATGTATATAGTGTTAAAAATACTGCTGAGATAACTTTTAGTTCGGAAGATGACTCAGGTAATAAATACACAACAATGTCCTTAAAGGCTGTACTTGATACAGATACAAGTTCTGTTTATGCTAAATTCACTGACAAATACAATGGGTCGTATACTGTTGGACTTCAAAATATTGCTGAACCTATTAATGACACTGATGCTGCAACCAAAATATACGTTGATGATGCTCTAGCAACTATGGAACCTACATATATCAGCCAAGCTGGAGATGTTTCTATTACAATAGCAGATAATACAGAATATACTCTTACGAGCGTAACGTCTTTAAATATTCAAGGTAATGCTAAATCAAGTCATGGAATTATATATTTTGGTTCTTCAATTTCTAGTATTAATGTTACAGGCTTTTTGGCTAATAGTGGCGATGATATAACAACTGCGTCTGCAGGAGAAACATGGGAATTTGATACGTACGAAGGTCTCGCAATCTGGAAAAACTGGAGCGTATAATTATGAGAACATTAGACAAATTTAAACGTAGAAGAATGTTAATGGCTTGCAATACATCAACAACGCCTAAGGAGCCAGTTACTTACGATATTTATAATCAGGGAACTACAGTGAATTATGGAACTTTTGCTACAAGTAATTCAGGAGAGTCCAGCGGCGCTTTAATTACAACAAAAGATCCTACTACATATGGCTTACAAGCGTATAGTGGTTCAGCGAGTGGAAGTAGTGGAGGCATTATACTTTTACCAACTAAATGGACAGGCAGTGGTCAATGGACAATTTCAATTACAGATATAACAGAGCCAGGAACGTTATATATTACTGCTTATAGGGATACATATAGTGGTTCTAGCTATGGAACAACTAGTTATGAGCAAAAATTTAGTATCATAGACAGCGATGGAAGTACAGTGATGACACAAACTCCTAGTACAAGTTCTTATACCTATTCGTGCTCTTTGACTAATGTATCATCAGGATTTACTATAACAGGATGGGTTTCTGGAACTGATATAACAGATAGTATTCACATGTATGTAACTGTAATTCAATATATAACTTCTGTAGATACTGGTGCTGGCAATGATAATTCAGGTAATACAGGTGTTACTACAACGCCAGGTACTGTTTTATATGGAGATGGCAATACTGCTGAAGGTGAAGTATGGAAACAAGATAGTCTTTATGGCAGTGTTTTAGAACAAGACGGTATTCTTCAGCTTCTAGATAATGCAAGTTCTGGACATCCTTGGGTAACTTTCTTAGATAAGGGACGAGATATTGGTTTTGACTTTACTGATTATAGTAAACTATGTATTCAAACAACAAGAGTTACACATGGTAATGAAGCGGCAAAGGTATATTGCTTTGTTTCATATAGTGCTACAAACGAACAGGGATTAGGTGATGGCTATCTTTGGCTTACAGCTCATGAAACTGGAATTGTAACAGATGTGGTAGATATTAGTGCAGTAACTAGTACTAACTATATACATATTAAAGGTGATGATAGAGTTTGGATTTCAAGAGTTTGGCTTGAATAATTTTATATATAATTCATTACAAATGGTTTTTTAATAAGGCGGTGAAAAAATGAAAGAAGTAATTGCTCCTACTGGTTCGCAACTTTTATTTTTCCCCATGAAAGAATGTACTGTTGCGGCTGGATTTAAAAATGCAAAATATAAAAATTACTATGGTTATATTCATTATGGTGTTGATTTTGACTCTAAAATGGCAGTTAATTTTGATGCGTTAGCATCAGGAGATGGTATTGTTCTTGGTGTTGAGAAAA
>NZ_JBJDXL010000366.1:0-14882 GCF_051866655.1 Intestinibacter sp. | reverse complement strand
ATATAGCCACATCGAAATCTACATGATCAACTCTACTTTTTTGAAGGCCACCTGAAGATACCTCCATAGAAACGCATTTTACTCCGCTGTCTAGCATTTTTCTAAAAATTCTATGAAGTTCATAGCTCTCAGGTGTTGTATTTATAGTACTTTCTGTAATATTATTGAAGAAAGTACCATTAGTACCTATTACACCAGTATTTATACCTGATTTATTTAAAACCTCACTTATATAATTTGTAATCGTAGTCTTTCCTTTTGTTCCTGTAACACCAATTACCTTTAGATGTTTAGATGGATTTCCAAAGTAATTTGCAGACATTTGAGATAAAGCCACCCTAGTGTCTTTAACTATTATTTTAACGGCATCTTCTGCCATCTCTATATCATCTTGTAGTACAAAAACTCTAGCTCCTCTTGAATAAGCATCAAATACATATTTATGGCCATCTACAGTTTCACCCTTTAATGCTACAAACATATAACCTTGCTTGCATCTTAAAGAGCTATAAGCTATATCTACTATTTCAATATCGTCAAGTCCATTTAAATTAGTATTGGAGGTAAAAGGAACATCCTCTAACACCTTTGTTAATTTAACCATATATCCTCCTATAATTTCAATGTTTAAAGTTAGATTAATAATTTTTCACTTTTCTATTTGATTTTATAATTGTTTGTCTCGCCAATACTTCCAATGAATCTATATATAAGTCATTGTCTAAATTGTTGTCGTTTTTTAGAATAGATAATTCTGTACATCCAAGTACTATACCATCGCATCCATTTCCTCTTAAATGATCAACCAATTTATTAAATTTATTCATGTCAGCTGGTTTTCCACTTTTTATGTCGTCGTAAATTATCTCCATGACCTTTTCTTGTCTTTCGTCGTCTAAAACAAAATAGTCCATATCGAATCTTTTACACATATTTTGGTATAGCTCTGTCTTTATGTTTCCTGTAGTAGCTAAAATACCTAATTTTTTGTGTCCATTTTGTTTGGCATACTTTACGGTTTCCTCGACAATACTAAGCACAGGTATATTTACGCTTTTATTTATTTTATCATAAAAATAGTGCGCTGTATTACATGTTATTACAATAAAGTCCACTCCAAATTTTTCCAACTTTTGAGCATCATCCACTAGCGTATATACTGGGTTTTCATCACTTTCTCCTAAAATATACGCACTTCTATCTGGTGTAGTGGCTCTATTTGTGATTACCATATCTACATGCTCTTGGTCTGTTTTTGCATCTGTCATATCTACTACCATTTTATAGAAATAAACAGAAGCCATAGGTCCTAGACCACCCATTACTCCTACAGTTATATTTTTCATATTATCTCCATTCTATTTACAATATTTATTGAATTTTCTAATTTGATTTATACTGTATAGGAATATATACCAACTTCTCTTTATGTTTCCACTTAAATCGTATTTATATCCAAATGATGTAGCTTCTTTTCCTTCTGAAACTAATTGTTTACATTTATTTACTAAATCTTTATTTTTAACAAATTTATATACTACACTTCTTGGTATTACTCTCCAGAAGAAAGGTTCTTTTTGTATTTTTAATTCTAATTCTTTGTTTTCTACTCTATCTTCAACTACATATTTAGCTATATTGTTTCCAGAGCCTGTTACATAGTAGTTACTTCTACCTTGTCTTAAGTTGATTTCGAATACTCTATAAGAATTATCTCTTGTATCGTATTTTATATCAAAGTTAGAAAATCCTGTATAGTTTATACTTTCTAGGAAATTTTTAAATTTTGTCATTACCTTCTCATCGTATTCTGTGATTATAGCAGCGTGATTTCCTATTCCCTTTGGAGTATGCTCTTCAAGTAGAACATGTCCTAAACACATCATTTTAACCTTACCATTTTGATCTGAATAGCAAGTTAAAACTCTCATATGTGAGTCGTCTCCAGGTATAAAATCTTGTATGATTAAAGATTTTTCATATCCATGAGAGTATATTTCATCAGTAACCTTTGTAAACTCTTCTTCATCTTTGACAATATATGCTTTTTTCATACCTTCAAATTCATGTTGGAAATAAGTTACACTATCTGACGCCTTTACTATCATAGGATATCTAAATCCAAAATCCATCACCTTATCGCCTTTGTTGAATATATGAGTTTTTGGATAGTCAAGTCCGTATTCTTCACATATTTGATAGAAAGATTCCTTTTCTATTAATTTGTCCTTTAATTCCTTTCCTATATAAGGAACTATGTATTTTGTTGAAAGAATATCTCTGTGATCTATTATAAACTCGGCATATTCATCTTTGCAGCCATGTATTATAAATACCTTATTAGGCTCTGCTAATTCATCTGGTAAAGCTAATAATTTCTTTAAAAATCCTTCTTCATCTTCTATAGTTGTACCTTCTCTATAATCGATTATTTTACTATGGTTAGTCGCACCTATACGTATTTTCCCAAAAGCTATTGATTTTACTCCGTATGCTTCATGATAAGCTCTTGCAACAGAGTAACAATTTATATCTCCACCAACCAATACTGGTTGAATTTTAACATTATTCACTTAGTCCACCTCTTACTTTTATTTTAGTTCATTTTAATACAATGGTATTATACTTTATTTTATATAATATGTCAAAGAACAGACAACAAAAAACACGATAAAATATTGAAATTTCAACTTTTATTCCATATTTCATCATGTTTTTTTGTTTAATTTGCACTTATTATACATATTTATTTACAATGATTTTGTACTGATTTCTTTATCAAATTGATCTATATCTAAATCTGAATTTTTTAATACTTTATTTATCTTATCGATATCTTCTTGAGTTGAATACGCAATATTTGATATTCCACAATATTCATCATAATCCCTATATGAATAATAGAACATTTTATCATAATTATTTTTTTTCAATTCTTGATTTATTGCATATACTAAATTTTCATCAAAACAAGAAGTATCTTTATCTAGCTTGATGCTGATTTCTTTACTATTTATTTCCAATTCAATTTCTTTACTTGTAAATCTATTATTTTCATCTATATACAATATTTCAACCTCTCCCTGTGATATATCAGTCATTATATCTATTATTTCTTCATAGCTATAACCATAATCTAATATATCACTATCGAAAGACATTATATTTTTTTCGCTGAGACTTATACTTTGATCTTTTTTCTTAATTTCATTTAATAAATTCTCTAAATCTGCATCTATATTAAAATTATCATCAAAGGAATAGTATTCTTCCCAATCACTTAAAATAGCATCAGTTAATTTTAATTTTTTGCCATTTCTCTCTAAATAACCAATTGCTGTTATTTCTTTACCTGAAGTATACTTTTCTAATTCTTCAAACTTTTCATTGTAATCTTTATCGAAATAACAATACAACTTATAATCACTATCTGTTTTTAAATTTACTCTTAAAGTTATATCATCTATTTTTTCTATATTTTCTATTACCCCTGTTACCTCTATATATTCATATAGTAGATAATCATCTGTCCCATTCTTATCAGACTCATACTCTTTCGCTAATTCTTCTGCTGTAACAGAAATATTCTCTCCAAATCCCTCAAAAATATCTCCCCATATACTATCAAACTCACTTTGAGTATACATAGCAGATTCGCTATTATTTATAGAATTTAATTTATTTAAAATTATACCTATAGAAATACATATTAATATAAAAACTACTATAAATATAGTAAATACTTGGTGTTTACCAAAAAAATTCCTCTGATCTGCTCCACACTTCAAGCATGTTTTAGCGTTTTTCTCTATTATTTCCCCACACTGCCTGCAAATTTTTTCTTTCTTCATATAAAACTTCCCCTTATTTCAAATTCGTATACTTTTAACACCGCTATAATTATATTATACATAAAATATATATTCTCCATAGAAACAATTTTGTAAATTTTGATTAAAAAAAGCCTAATCTCATATTATATAAGACTAGACTTTTCATTTAATTTTAATAATTTATTTTTGAATATATATTATAAATTTCTATAATTTAAAGATTTTATACATCGTAAGAATAATCTGATATATTTTTACAGTGGTCAGATACCCTTTCTAGGTTAGTCAATATATCGAAATAAATTACACCTGCATCCACTGTACATCTACCTTCATTTAATCTTTGTAGATGGTGATTTCTATATCCAACCTCTAGTAAATCGACTTGCTTTTCATTTTCATGTACTCTTTTTCTAAGCTCTAAATTTACTTCTTCTAAACATTCCATAGAATCTTTAAAGTTGCTCGCTGCTAAAGTATATATTTCTCTTATTTCATTTTGTGCGTGTTCTGAGAAACTCAATTTGTCACCCACTAGAGTCTTTCCTAGTTCAGCTATATTTTCTCCATGGTCTGATATTCTCTCGATATCAGTAACTGCATATATTAAATTTGTAACTTTATTACGTTCTTCTTCATTTAAAGCTACTTTAGATAATTTTACTAAGAAGCTAAGAACTTGTTTTTGAATTTCATTTACTTTTGCTTCCATTTCAAAAGTCTTATTTAATTCCTCTTCTGAATAATTAAGCACTCCATTTACTGCGTATTCTAGAGATTTTGATGCATACTCAGCCATCTCCTTAACTTCTAGTACTGCATTACCTACAGCTATACTTGGTGTTTCTATCATTCTTTCGTCTATGTACTTAACATCAGAAGCTTCTTCTTCATTTTCAGTAACTGGTATTAATTTTAAAACAAGCTTTACTATATATTTTGAGAATGGTAAAAGTACTATAACATTTACAATGTTGAATAAAGTATGAGCATTAGCTATTTGTCTAGCTATATCAACTGGATCTAAATAAGATACTATCATACTTATCGGCTTAGTAAACACTACTATAAATAATATAGTTCCTATTACATTAAAAGTTAAATGCATAAACGCAGCTCTCTTTGCATTTTTTGATGCGCCTAAACTCGATAATAATGACGTAACACAAGTACCTATATTATCTCCATATAATATCGGTAAAGCTGCACTTAATGGAAGTATTCCCTGTGAAGCCAATGCTATTAGCATACCCATAGATGCACTAGATGATTGAACTATACCTGTAATTAAAAATCCCACAAGTATTCCTAATAAAGGATGAGCGCCTACATAAATAAGTGCTTCTCTAAATTGTGGTAAATCAGCTAATGGACTTACAGCTTCCTTCATAAATTGCATACCTGTAAATAACATACCAAATCCTAATAGTATCTCTGCATATTGTTTATGTTTTGGTTTCTTAGCTGATAAATATATAATTATACCTATACCTAATGCTATAGGTGCTATATCCTCTAAGCTAAATGATACTAACTGTGCTGTAACAGTCGTACCTATATTAGCACCCATGATTACACCTATTGCTTGAGATAATGTCATTATCCCTGCATTTACGAAACCTACAACCATTACTGTTGTAGCACTTGAGCTTTGTATTATTCCTGTTACTACAGTACCTACTAAAACTCCCATAACTACATTACTTGTTAAAAATCCTATTATTTTCTTTAATTGATCTCCTGCACATTTTTGAAGGCCGTCTCCCATCATATTCATGCCATATAAAAATAATCCTAGACCGCCTAATAGACTAATTGCTATTCCCACGTTTGCTCCTCCTTAAGACTTATAAAATTAATTCTATTAGATAATACATTAAAACGCGATTTTAATGGCTAAATAAATGTTAATTCAATCTTAAGATTATGTTAAATATTAAATCCGTATTATCACTTAATTAAATTCACATAAAAAAGGTATATAAACTAATAATTTTTTACTAAATTTATCAATTTATATACCTTTATTCTTAACATATTTTTTTAAATTATTCTATTTTATATTTCTTTAATTAACCCCTTCTTATAAGCCATAACTAGCATCTTTAGGTCGTTTATTTCTTCTTGCATTTTTTCTCCATCAAGTGTATCTCTTACATACATTCTACGCGCTATATCCTCTACAACTACTGAAGTTGATAGTATATCGCTTTCTTTTTTAATTGCATCCTCTGCTGAAGAGAACGGTTCATGCGCAACTAGTTGAAGAGTATATGAATTGTAAATTAAAGTATATCCAGCTATACCAGTTTTTCCTTGGTATGCTCTAGAAAATCCTCCATCTATAACTAGAATTTTTCCACCTGCTTTTATCGGACTTTCTCCTTTTTTACTTTCAACTGGAACATGACCTGTTATGATATGTGATTGCTCGTAGTCAAGATCAAATTCATCAAAAATCTTGTTGCATATCTCTTCATTTTCTCTCAATGTATAGTATGGATTTTTATTTTCAACATGTGCCTTTTTATCTGCAATGAAATATCTCTCATAAGTAGTCATATCGTCTTTTCCAAATAGAGAAGAGCATTTACCTGTCCATAGATACCACATCATATCCATACCGAATTGTTTTTCAGGACCGTCTTTATAGAAATATCCTTTTCTAGCGTAAGAATCCATTTGATCCATCAATTCTCTTCCTTTATATTCTTTACCCTTTATCTTCATAGACATAAAATCACCTTTTTCGTCAAGTGGAATACATCCATGAACTAGTAAGTTTTTATTTGCAATTAGATATATACTTCCTTTAGAGAACAAGAAAGAAACGTGTTTTTGCAATTTTTCACTACCTTTAAAAGAAGCTACTAGCTTATCCATAAGAGCTTGTTCTTCTTTAGTCAATTTATATGGAGATTTAGGATCTATAGTTGGGAAGTTTGTATCTCTCAATTTATACTCTTTTCCTTTTAATGTTATAGTTCCTGTTTCATAATTTACCTTGTCTAAAAGAAGTCTATGCTTCATATCAAACTCAGGGTTGTTGTTTATTACCTCTGCTTCTAGCTTAAATTGTATAATACTAATAGCTTTGTGCATTTTAGCTATTAATGATTTTTCC
This sequence comes from Intestinibacter sp., assembly GCF_051866655.1. Lineage (GTDB taxonomy): Bacteria > Bacillota > Clostridia > Peptostreptococcales > Peptostreptococcaceae > Intestinibacter. Next base: position 7,925 of record NZ_JBJDXL010000366.1, on the reverse strand, counting down.
TTTGTCGATACTTCTCCTTCTCCTACCTTAGGCATAAATTCAGTACATGGATCGTCTTTATAAGCATCTAATGCAAAAGTGGCTAAAGGAAGTAGATTTATTCCGTAGATATCCTCAACTATATCTAGATTTGCATATCTTGAAGATATTCTGACTGCATTTGCTATACACACCTTTTGTCCTGCTGCTGCACCCATCCATAAAATATCGTGATTTCCCCATTGTATATCTACATTATAGTGATTCATCAAAGTATCCATTATAATATCTGGTCTTGGGCCTCTATCGTAAACATCTCCCACTATATGTAACCTATCTACAACTAATTTTTGAATAACCTTTGATAAAGCTATTATAAATTCTCTAGATCTATCTATTTCAATTATAGTTTCTATTATGCTCTTATAATATCCCTCTTTATGTGGGCTGTTTTGATCTGGATGTAGTAGCTCTTCAATTATATATTTGAAATCATCAGGAAGAAATTTTCTAACTTTAGATCTTGTGTATTTACTAGATGCATATCTACAAAGCTCTATAAGTCTGTGAATAGTTATTCTATAAAAATCTTCTAAATCTTCCTCTTCCTTAACAAGTAAATCTAATTTTTGTTCTGGATAATAAACTATTGTAGCTAATTTCTTTCTTTCAGCTTCAGAAACTATATTTCCAAATAGCTCTTCTATCTTTCTTTTTATAACACCAGACCCATTTCTAAGTACATGTACAAATGGTTCGTATTCACCGTGTAAATCTGATAAGAAATGTTCTGTCCCCTTTGGAAGGCTAAGTATTGCTTCTAAATTTATTATTTCTGCACTCGCACTAGAAATACTTGGGTATTGTTTAGATAGTAATTTCAAATACTTAAGTTGGCTTTCTAAATATTCATCAGATATATTTTTCATATTAATACTCCTCCTAATATATTTTTCACGATTTGATTTTTTAATATTTCATCTGTCTAAATCCTTATATAAATTATAGCATACTCTTTATATTTTTCAGCTAAATAATGTATATTTTTTAATTATTTGTGTCCTATTATTTATCTATTTATAAACTTTTCTAGTCATTTTTCATACTATAATAAATACTTTTAATTTTAATTAATTTTCTTATAAAAAAAATACTTTTACTTGCATTATGTATGAATTTAATATACAATATATTTATAAAAATTATAAAAATATTGTAAATTTTTAGATAATTTTAAGTCGCATTCCCTATAATTTTAAATATATAATTAAACATTGTAATTAACATTGTGCATGCAAAATAGCCATAAGTTATTATAGATCCCCTTCTAATATTCTTATGGCTATTTTGTTGTCTTTAATTATATAGCTCTAGTATATTCTTTTAACCATTTTACTTCTTTTTCATCTAGATAAGGTGAAATTTTTTCGAAAACCTCTTTATGATAATTATTTAAAAATTCTTTTTCTGATTTATCCATATAATCTGGGTTTATACCGTCTAAATCTATAGGTGAAAAAGTTATAGTTTCAAATTCCATAAATTGATCTGAACCTATTTTTTGAGCTTTTTTACATAATAATTCATTTTCAATTCTTATGCCGTGTTTTCCTTCTATATATACTCCTGGTTCGTTAGTCGTGATCATACCTTCTTCAAGAACACATGAATCATTTCTCTCAGGTACTATTTTCCATCTAAATCCATTTGGACCTTCATGAACATTTAATACAAAGCCTACTCCGTGTCCTGTACCGCATTTGTAGTCGATACCTATATCCCATAGCGGACCTCTAGCCAATATATCTAAATTTATGCCTCTACAGCCGTATAAAAATTTAGCTTTAGATAAACGTATCATACCTCTCAATGTAGAAGTATAATGTAATTTTTCTTCGTCAGTTATATCTCCCAATATATATGTTCTAGTTATATCTGTAGTCCCTGTAAAATATTGACCTCCAGAATCTACAAGCAGCATTCCCTCTGGCTTTAATTCGTAGTCGCTTTCTTCAGTTGCACTATAGTGCATCATAGCAGCATGCTCTTTATATGCTGATATAGTATCAAAGCTCAAATCAAAGCAAGAATCCTCAGCTCTTCTAAGCTGTTCTAATTTATCAGATGCGCTTATTTCTGTTATTTTCATCTTGCCTACATTAGTTTTTAGCCAGTACATAAATTTAGTCATAGCCACGCCGTCTTTTATATGGCATTTTCTTAAGTTTTCTAATTCGACCTCGTTTTTTATTGATTTAAAAATAAATGTAGGATTTGGTTCGTCTATTATTTTTACATCAGAAGGTATATTTTTATATATGCTGTAATTTACTTTAGCTTCGTCTAATAAAACTGTTTCATTATCTTTTATTTGTTTTACAAAATTGTATATTTCAAAATAATCTCTGATTTCTATACCTATCTCATCAAAGCTTTCTATTATTTTTCGATTTAATTTATTTTCGTCTACAAAGTAGTAAATCTTGTCTAAAGTGATAACTATACTAGATATAACTACAGGATTATACGCTATATCATTACCTCTTATATTTAATAGCCATGCTATGTCATCTAGAGAATTTAATATATGTATAGTCGCATTTTTCTTTTTCATCTCTTCTCTAACTCTAGATAATTTACTTTCTGCACTTTCTCCAGCATATTTAATATCTAGTAAAAATGCTTTTTCATTAGGCATTTGAGGTCTATCTTCCCAAAGATCATCTATTAAATCGTATTCGTAGACTATTTTTATATTTTTTTCTCTGTATTTATCTTCGTAATTTTTTCCCTCTTTAGCACTTATAACTCTTCCATCAAATGCAAGAGTGTCGCCTTCTTTTAAAACAGCGTCTAAATACTCTTCAACGCTTTGAACACTTTCTTCGCCCATCTTAAATAGCTTTATTGTAGAACCCTTTAATTGACTTTCTGCCTGTATGAAATATCTTCCATCTGTCCAAAGACCAGCCTCATCTAAAGTTACAATTACAGTTCCTGCTGAGCCTGTAAATCCAGATATAAACTTTCTGCATTTAAAATAATCACCTACATATTCACTTTGGTGAAAATCAGCTGAAGGTATTATATATGCAAAAATACCCTTGTCTTTCATGGATTTTCTTAATTTTTCTAATCTATCCTTTACCATACTCTTTCCTCTTTTCTATATTTATTTTTATACTCTACTCTTTTATCTTAATACTCCTTTTTTTATTCTTCAACGATAATCCTTACTAAACTTTACAACTTCCTTACAATTTTTATATTAATATTGATATTTTAATATATAAGAAATATTATTAAAAGGTATTTAAAACAAAACAATAATTTTAAAAATTATATGGATAAATTTACACTAAAATTAACAATAGTTAACTTGAATATCATTTTTTTATGGAATATAATCTATATAAGAAAATTTTTATTTTAAAGTATACACTCTTTTATGCAATTTTTAGAGGAGGGATATAATATGAAAATACAAAATAATCAATTTCTAGAAGACAATTCTAAACTAGTATTAAAATTTGACTACACAAATTGCTTTGACCTTATACACGAATGGCTTGATATTCCCTCTATAATCTCAAAGATATACAAGAAATTTTTTCATATTATGTTTATTATTTTTATAATAAGCATATTTTTTAGACCGTCTATTGAACTGGTTATTTTAAATTTAGGATTTGCAGTGCTGTTTTTTTTAGTATTTATAGGAATTCATCAATTTCTACACTTAATCGCAGCCTACACTATTGGATGTCGAAATGTAAAATTAATAATACCAAAAGCTAATGTATTTTGCTACTGCGATAGAAAAGTATTTACTTCTAGTGAATACATATTTGTATCAATATTTCCATTTGTAATTACAACTATATTCAGCCTATTATTAGCAATAAAATTTCCTGAATACATAGGTGCCGCAGCTATTTTCAATATATTAAATGTAACTTTTTCAAATGGAGATATAGCTATTACTAATTACTTTTTAAAAAATCAAGATACATATTTTTATTGCGAACAGGATAAAAGCACTGCTTACTTATATAAAAAACTCTAGCTAAATTGGGGGACCAAACGCTAGAGCTTTTTATTAGGTTACTTTATTTTATTTTTTAAATCATCCACAATATAATCCATATTTGAATGGCAACTGCTAGCTGATGAGCAACTACTACAGCCACATCCACAGCCACCTTTACCAGACTTTGACTTTTTAACAAAATTACCAATTGTCGCTACTACTATCGAAATAGCTACTATTGCAATTATATAATTAATCATTATTCACATCTCCATTTTACCTAAAATATCATTCCACATATTAGATATACTATTAATGAAACTATATAAGCTGTTACCATTTGGAATGCTACTGTTATTCCTGTCCATTTCCAAGATCCCATTTCTCTTTTTATAGCACCTACTGCTGCGAAACAAGGCATACAAAGTAAGTTAAATGTCATATAAGCAAATGCTGATGCCTTAGTAAATACTGCTGCAAGTCCGTCAAGTGCCGCAGCACCCTCCATAGCTGCTTCTGCTACTGCGTCTGTTGCACCGAATAATACTCCAAATGTAGAAACTATGTTTTCCTTAGCTATCCATCCAGTTACAACACCTACTGCTGCCTTCCAATCTCCAAATCCAAGTGGTGTAAATATCCAAGCTATCATATTACCTACTGACGCAAGTATTGAATCCTCCATTTCACACATTCCACTGAAATTAAAGTTAGATAAGAACCATATAAGTATTGTCGAACCTAGAATTATAGTTCCCGCTTTTATAGCAAATCCCTTTACTTTTTCCCAAGCATGTATTAAGACACTTTTTAAAGTCGGTATTCTATATTGAGGAAGCTCCATTATGAAGTTTGAAGTTTCTCCTTTAAACATTGTCTTACTCAATATCAATGCTCCTATTACTGCTACTACTATACCTATCATGTATATAGAGTAAACTATCAATGTTTGATTATATCCTGCAAATAAAGTCGCTGCAAACATTAAATATATAGGTAATTTAGCACCACAAGACATAAATGGTGTTATCATCATAGTTATTTTTCTATCTTTTTCGCTTTCAAGAGTTCTAGATGCCATAAGAGCTGGTACTGAACAACCATATCCCATTAGAAGTGGTATGAAAGATTTTCCTGACAAACCAAACTTTCTAAATAATCTATCCATTACAAATGCAACTCTTGCCATGTATCCACTGTCTTCTAAGAATGACATCAATAAGAACAATACTAATATTTGTGGTAGGAAAGATACTACTCCTCCTACACCTGCAAGTATACCATCTCCTACAAGTCCTAGTGCCCAATCAGCAGCGCCCATACCTTCTATAGCGCCCATTATAGCTTCTGTAAATGGACCATCCCAAAAGTCACAAACTATAGTCTGTAATTTTACACCTATACCTAATATACCTTCTCCAAATGTTATATGGAATAATGCATACATGATTACCAAAAAGGCAGGTATTGCTAATATTCTATTTGTAAGTATTTTATCTATTTTATCTGATTTTGTTTCTTTTCTTTGTCCATTTGATTTTACTGGCTTTTTAACAGTTTTATTTACTACATCTGATATGAATTTGTATCTTTGATCTGCTATTTCAGCTTCTGTATCACCATCAAAATCGTCGTTAGCCTTGTCTACTATTGAAGTAATTTTAGCTCTTTTATTGCCTGGCAATTTTCCCATTACTACTTCATCTTCTTCAAGAATTTTTATTGCTTGCCACATTTCATGAGAATTAGAAGTTTTGGTTTGACCTTGATTTTCATTCTCATCAATTAAGTAAACTATTTCTTCTATGTAATTTTTAATTTGTGGTGAAAATATTTCTAAATTTGTATCTTGCATGTCTGATGAAGCTATATTTTGTGCTTCCCTCATTAATTCGTCTACACCCTTACCAGTTCTAGCTACTATTGGAACTACTGGAACACCTAGTAATTTTGAAAGCTTTTGGACATCTATTTTTGTTCCTGACGCCTCAACCTCGTCCATCATGTTTAGAGCTATTACTGTAGGTATTTTTGTTTCTAATACTTGTAAAGTTAAATACAAGTTTCTCTCTATATTAGTTCCATCTACTATATCTATTAAAACATCTGGATGTTCATCTACTATATAATCTCTCGCTACAATTTCTTCTGCTGAATATGGAGATAAAGAATATATTCCCGGTAAATCTACTATTTCTATCTCCTTATTCTTTTTATATTTTCCTGTTTTTTGTTCAACTGTAACACCTGGCCAGTTGCCGACATGTTGTTTTGAACCTGTTATATCATTAAATAATGTTGTTTTCCCGCAGTTTGGATTACCTGCAAGTGCTATTCTTATACTCATTTTTTTGCTCCTCTAATACTACTACTTTTTATATCAACTCGGTCAATATATCTAATAAATATCTTTATATTAAAATTTTACATAAGTCGTCTATTTCAAAATTATTTTAAGTTTATATGCTCAGCTTCATCTTTTCTTAAGCTAAGCTCATATCCTCTTAAATTTACTTCTATTGGATCACCTAAAGGCGCTACCTTTACGACCTCTACATCTACACCTGGAGTTATCCCCATATCCATTAATCTCTTTCTCACAGGTCCTTTTTTACCAAGATTTAAGACTACTCCTCTTTCTCCTGGTTTTAAATCTCTCAACGTCTTACTCATACTATATCCTCCCAATTACTTGCTATTGCACGATTATTTTATTTGCCATGCCTCTATTTAAAGCTATTTTTGAGCCTTTTACCATTAAAATTAATCCGCTGTTATTTTCTGAAATTACTTCTATTTTTTCGCCAGTTATAAAGCCTAAATTTTGTAAATGTCTTTTAACTTGTTCTTTAGCACGTATTTCTCTTATTATTTTTTGTTCTCCTATACTAACCATAGTTAATGACATAACCTTCACCCTTTCTACTCCATCTATTTATTTTATATTTAAAATAATGATTTTAATTTTTTATCGATACTAATTATCAATTATATTTATATAATATATTTTTTGATTTTGTTTGTCAATATTAATTGATAATAATTCTTACTTTAACCGGATAATTTTTACTAAAATTCCTAATAAATTTCTTTATTTTTTTAATAATAATTATTAGAAAGGGTGTGAAGTAAAATATGTTTCAATCTAAATTAATTAAGTTTTGTTCTCCTACATTGGCTGGATTTAAGACAGGCAATTTGTTTAAATTTAAAAATAAATACAATATTGATGTAGATAATATCTTAAAAGAATACAATAAAAATTACAGCAAAAAGGGTATTCTCTTTTTTAAAGTGTTTGAAAAAAATGATTACTCCTTAATTTATGTTTGTAGACCTAATTATTTAATTCGCGATTTATCTTGTCCTCAAATTAGTGATTTTTTAAAATTATACGGATATGAGCTTGATAATCTAGACAATACCTTAGTACAGCTTAGACATAGATTTGAAATACTTGAGTCTACGCCACACGAAATAGGTCTATTTTTGAGTTATCCTCTTTGTGATGTGAAAGGATTTATAGATAACAGAGGCGGTAATTATAAATACTGCGGATACTGGAAGATTTATGACAACGAAAAAAGTACATTGCTATACTTCGATAAATGCAAGCAATGTACTAATTTATACTGTCGTCTATTCAAATACGGCGTACCTTTAGATAAATTAATTGTTTTTACCAATACCAATGTGGAATCAACATCTCCTATATTATTTAGTATTTTTTGATAATTTTTTTTCATAAAGCTTCCACAATCATATAATTTTTAATTAAATCGCCTGATACAAAAATTATACTAGATTTTATATAGAGTATGGAATTTTTATTGTACAAAAAAATGTACTCTATTTGTTGAAATTCAATTTTAACTCTCAAGCTTATCTTTTTAAAAATAACTTTAGATTTAAACTG
>NZ_JBJDXL010000365.1:1961-3262 GCF_051866655.1 Intestinibacter sp. | reverse complement strand
ATATTTGTTAAATAATTTCTGCGAATCTAATTTCCTAAAGCTTGCCATGGATTTTAGATCTGGTATATTTAGAAATGAATATCCCTCTCCTTGTGGAATTCATAAAATACATCTTCCGTATATATTGTAATAATCCACTATCTATATCAATAGTGGATTATTTTTTGATTTGCCGTATTTTCAATAAATTTAGATTTTGATTTCTTACATTTAATGGAAAGGAGTAACGGTGGTGGGAAATTAGAATTTAGATATAAATAATATAATTTATAAATTTTGAGGAGGTAAAAATATGTATTTGAGAGAAACAATCAAAAAACCGATTTCCGTAATGCTTACAATAATGATGGTAGTAGCATATATGCTTCCATATCAATTATCATATGCAGAAGAAATCGCATATGGTTTCCAAGGCGTAGGTGGAAACACATTAAAAATGTTAAGCTACGATGGTCAAATAACAGTAGAAGAACAAACGTCAGAAAAATATGTAAATTCAATAAATACAAAAATTGATGGTTCTGAAGACATAGTATTTGGAGTTACTATGACTGCTGGTATGAATGCGTTTGGAGATGGAACTAACTTTAAAAATAACTGTATGCCATATATAAAAATATATGACAGCAAGTGGGAAAATGTTGTAGCTGAATACGACGGAGGAAATGGAAAGCTTAAATATATTTCTTACGATGAAACTACAAGAAACATATCTATAGGTGTAGATAAAGGCGTTCTTGAAGATGGCGATTATATACTAGTTTTTGGTCCAGAAGTATGCGGTAATAATGTCGATAAAAAAATAGGCGTTCCAATAGCATTTAAATTCACTGTTTCTACTACTTCTACTACAGAAATCGACAAAACAGCATTAAACAATTTAATAGCAGAAGCTGAACAATTTGTATCAGAAGCTCAAATAGGAACTGAAGTAGGACAATATCCATCAAAGGATGCAATAGAAACAGCAATATCAGATGCTAAAACAGTAAGCGAAAATGATGCTGCAACTCAAGATGAAGTAAATCAAGCTGTAGAAACACTTACACAAGCATTAGCAGCTTTTAAGGAAACAGTTGTTAAAGAAGAAGTTATAGATGAAAATGGAAGAGTTACAATTACAATAGTAAAAGGTTCTACTTTAGAAGCCGCTACTAAAGATTTATTAGTAGATACAGGAAAAACATATAGTGATTTAAAGGATGTAAAAGTAATAGCAGATGATATTTTTCTTACAAGAGCAGACCTTACTTATTTAAATGAGAATTTTACAGCACTTGAAAAATTAGATTTATCAGAAG
>NZ_JBJDXL010000365.1:0-1861 GCF_051866655.1 Intestinibacter sp. | reverse complement strand
CTTACTTATTTAAATGAGAATTTTACAGCACTTGAAAAATTAGATTTATCAGAAGCTAACCCTTCAAATATGATTACATTTGCTGCTTTTAAAGGTAATACTACAATAAAAGAGGTTATCTTACATAATAATATAGTTTATATGAATGCTTCTGTTTTTGAAGGATGTACAGCACTTGAAAAATGTAGTCTACCAACTACTCTAAGCAAGATACCTATGAGTACATTTAAAGGCTGTACAAGTCTAAAAGAAGTAGAAATACCTGTTAATATTCAATCTATAGAACCAGATGCATTTAATGGATGTAGCTCTTTAACTACAATAAGATCATATGCAAAGGTTCCACCTACTATAGTAGATGCATTTGGAAAGCCAGCAGAAGACATAAATCCTTTTGAAGGATCTGGTGTAAAAACTATAATAGTACCTAATGGATGTGCAGACGCATATAAAGCTGCAAATATATGGAAAGATTTCGAAATAGTTGAAGCTGAAGAAGTAGTTTTAGATGTTGAAGTACAAAAAAATGATGGATTAAAAGAAGCTATAGATAAAGCTCTTAAGGATGCTAATTTATTAGCTGTAAACGTAGAAACTGTAAATGTTAAATGTGCTGAAGGCGTAGAATTAAGCTCTGATAATGTAACACTTGCAAGTATATTCACTAAAGCTGTTAAATTTGATTTAAGTCAAGCTAATTTTGTAGATGGAGTATTACCAGATAAAATGTGTAGCGTTATAAAAAGCTTAAAAGAAGTAATACTACCTGATTCTATAAAGGTTATAGGTAAATCTGCATTTTCAAGTGACAGTAATTTAGTTAAGGTACAAATGCCTGATACAGTTGAAAGAATGGAACAAATGGCATTTTATGCATGTCCAAATCTAGAATTAAGTAAATTACCAGATAGTTTAACTTATATAGGAGTTAATGGATTTACTAATTGTGCAAAGATAGATATTAAATCAATACCAGCTGGAATAACAACTATTGAAGATTATACATTCTCAGGCTGTAAAAACATAACTACCATGTCATTACCAAAAGATATTACTAGAATAGGTGCTGCTGCATTTAACGGAAGTGGTTTAACTGAAATTAATTTACCATCAGGACTTACTTCTATTGAAAGTATGTCATTCCAAAATACTAATTTAACTACAATAGCTATACCAGAAAGTGTAACTACTATAGGAAATCAAGCATTTGCTTATAATGGTAAATTAGAAACTGTAAATCTTCCAAAGAACTTAACAACAATAGGTAATAGTGCATTTTGCAATTGTTCTAGTTTAAAATTAGATACTATACCAGCAACAGTAACAAGCATAGGAATGCAAGCATTTTATGGATGCTCTTCTATGCCAGAAATAATTTACGTTAATGCAACTGTTCCTCCAACTGTTAAATCAAATACATTTACTAGCAGTGGAGTAAAATCAATAATTGTACCAGCTGCAAGCGTACAAGCATACAAAGAAAATGCAGTATGGAGTAAATTTAATATAGGAACAAAGAAAATAAACATAACATTTGATGCAAATAATGGCGAAGAGGCTGTAGTTTTAACTACAGTAGATGGTGCAAGCTTAGATTACGCTCCAGAAACTCCAGCTAAAGAAGGATACATATTCGTAGGTTGGTATAAAGATGTAAATGATATATCTACAGCTTATGAAAATAACTCAGCATACGATGATAGTACAACTTACACTGCTAAATACGCTCACGTACAAATGCTAGGAGCACAAGGTAAATTAGTAGTAGATGGTAAGAGCGGTATAAGATTCGGTACTAAGATATTCAACGATGGCGATAAAGTAGTAGAAAAAGGTACTTTAATAATACCTGCTGCAATAT
>NZ_JBJDXL010000364.1:0-3272 GCF_051866655.1 Intestinibacter sp. | reverse complement strand
TATATATATTTTATCACAATTTCATAATTTTATTTTAATTTTATAAATTTTTCATTAAAATTAAAATTTTTATTTTAAAACGAAAAAGGTGTGCTTTAAAAGCACACCTAACTTGGCTATTTTAATATTTGTATTGTTATATTTCTAGAACCCCAACTTCTACATTGTGATTCAGTATTCATGTAAATATCTATTATATTTCCTTTTATTCCTCCACCACAATCTTCTGCTACAAAGACTTTGTCAAGCTCTTTTATGTAAACTTTTGTTCTGTATGGTATTACCTTTGGATCTACTGCTATAACTCCATATCTAGCTTTTGTTCCAAGTGCTGTATATCCACCACCTGTATAAGCAACGGCTCTTACTTTAAGAGATTTTTGAACTGTATATCCTTTTACAGTTTCTTGACTTGAAGATGTTGTTCCTGTAGATACGTATTTTTTACTTACCCATCCGTAGCTTCCATTGTATTTTATTTTATACCATCCGTTTTTTGTTTGATATATAGTAACTTGTGTTCCTTTTTTAATTGAGCCTATTTTTTTGTAGCTTGTAGAGGCTCCACTTCTCACATTTAGTGAATTGGCTGTAACTGTTCCTTTTTTAGTTGTAGTAGATGAATCTTGTGAAGTCTTAGATACGTATTTTTGACTTACCCATCCATTGGCTCCATCATATTTTATTTTGTACCATCCATTTTTTGCATCGTATATATTAACTGTATTTCCTTTTTTTAATGAGCCTATTTTTTTATAACTTGTAGAAGCACCGCTTCTTACATTTAAGGAACTTGCTGTAACTGTACCTGTTTCGCAACTTGCAGCGTCGATTGGAGTTGTTACTCCTAACATAACTATAAGTGCACCTATCATAGCCGTAGTTTTCGCAAATTTTTTAATCATAAATTTTCCCCCTAAATTTTAATTATATTTATATAATATTACATTTTAGTAACTTTTAAAACCCCTTTTTTGAAAAAAGTTACATTGTTGTTACTTTTTTGTAAATTTTAATTTGCACAAAAAATCGGTTAAGATTAGTATTTTCAATAGTTCTAACTTTTTTCATTTTTGTAATTTTTTTGTAACATTTTTTTAATTTTTTTTTGATGTTTTTTCTTTTTTGACCATTTTTAAATCAAAATCTAACTAAAAAAATCCATAGTAGAATTTATTAAAACTACTATGGATAATGAATTAAATTCCTTCTAATAATACAGTCATTATTCCTCCACAGACCATACCTTCTTCTTCAGCTGCTTCTCCTCTCATATCTATAAGCTCTACTTTAAAATCATCGCTGCCTGCCATATTGGCTGCATCTACTATTATTTTAGCCTCTGAGCATCCTCCACCGATTGTTCCGATTATATATCCACTATCGTATACTATCATCTTGCTTCCAGCCTTTCTAGGAGTAGATCCCTTTGTAGATATTACAGTTACAAGCGTCATCTTTTGGTTTTCGATTGTAGCTAAAGCTTCTATGACTTCTTTATTTATTTCTGAAGAATTACTTGGTTTTGATGATTTGTTTTCATCTCTAACGCCGCCAAGTCTCTTTACCTTTATGAGCTCAGCTAATATAGAAATCGCTATCTCTTCAGGAGTTACAGCTCCTATCTCTAAGCCTATTGGAGTGTAAATATTTGCTAGCTTTTGCTTTGAATAGCCTTCCTCTATCAATTCCTGTTTCATCATTTTTACTCTTCTTCTTGAGCCTATCATACCTAGATATTTTAATTCGTCTAGTGGTAAAATATGTTGTAGACAGAATTTATCGTATCTATGACCTCTTGTAACTATTACTACAAAATCATCTTCGTTTATATTTAAAATTTTGAATATATTTTCAAATGTATCGCATACTACATTTATATTTTCGCCAAATCTTTCTTTATTAGCAAAATAAGGTCTGTCGTCTGCAACAGTCACGTTAAAACCGATTTTAGATGCAAACTGACAAAGATGATACCCTACGTGTCCTGCACCTAGTACAATTAATCTACTTTCTCTTTTAAAAACTTCAATCAGCATATTTTGATCTTCATCGATTTGAACATTTTTTATTAGACTCTTTTTCTTAGCTTCATTTGCATATTCTAAAACTTCTCCTTCTAATTCGTCGAACTTATACGCATTTTTTTCAATTTTCTTACTTTTTAAGTTGTATTTTGTTACAATAGCTACTTCTTCGCCTTTATTCAAATCTTCTAATACTTTTTTATATATTTCAGCGCTCATCTTAACACCTTCTTTACTAAAATTTTTAAATTCGTCAGGATTTTAGACAAATTAAATCCCTCTATAATAAATAGTATATTAGACAGAAGCTTAAATTTCAATAAATTTTATATTTTTGATTGGAATAGTCAAGATTTATTATTTCCATAAGCTTATGCCCTTTTTACAGCACATACTTATAAGCGCTTCTAAAGCACCTCCTGCTATACATCTAGCTTTATCAGATATTTTATAGCAATTTTGTAGCTCTTCTTTTCTAGGGTCTATATCTGCGATTTTAAGGCCTTTTTTAACATATGACTTATCGTAAATTATCCCCCTCAAAATTCCATCTAACGTTGCATATACGTTTTGTCCGTTTACCTTGGCTATAATTTGATCTTTTTGAACATAATCGCCAATTTCACTTATATTATCTATAATTCCTTCTGCCGGAGAATGGATTACCCTCTCCTTTGAATATCCTTTTATATTGCCAGGGATACCAGTATCCTTCTCTGCAAATCCCTCGTATATAATCCTTCCTAAATCATGTCCTCTCTTTGTCTCTATTACAGCATCTATATCTTTTCCTGCCTCAAATCCAGGTCCTAAGGCTATTGTAATCGGCGCCATATCTATTTTAGTGCCGATATTTTTTTTGGCTATTATAGCATCTATCAAAGCTACTGGCTTTATTTGTTTTAAAATTTCACAGCTTTCATCGATAAAAAGCGGAACATATCCATCTTCTAAAAGAGAATACATATCCTCTATATTATCTGTCAATTTGCACTTTACACCCTCTACTTCCATCTCATCTTCAAATACTGCGTTGCAAAACGATACAGTTCTTCTTATAGCAGTGGGGTGGCTTGTTTCAAGCGCTATTACCTTTATATTACATCTATTTAATTTATGAATAACTCCTGTTGCCAAATCTCCCGCTCCACGAACTACGACTATATTATCCATAATTATTTTCCTTTCAATCTCTATTAAATTATCTATTTTTATAACTCGTAAAAACGACGTCTACATCAAATT
>NZ_JBJDXL010000363.1:0-3277 GCF_051866655.1 Intestinibacter sp. | reverse complement strand
GCTTGTAATAAACGGAGTTGAGACAAACGCCAACTTCCAATATTCAATAATGAATAACCCAACATATATAAATGGTGAAGCCACAACAGGATTTATAAAGGATTTATTATCTTAAAAGGGGGAATTATAAATGGATTTAGTAAACGCATCACCAAGTGAAGTTAGAAAGCTTATAAGAGAAGGAAAAATAGTAAAACCAACATCTGGTATGTGTGCAGGATACGCACAAGCTAACTTAGTTGTACTTCCAAAGGACTTAGCCTACGATTTCTTACTATTCACTCAAAGAAATCCAAAGCCATGTCCAATACTAGAAGTAAGTGATGTAGGAAGCAGAACACTAAAGAAAATAGCAAAGGACTGCGATATAGCTAAGGATATCCCAAAATACAGAATTTACAAAAAAGGCGAGCTTGTAGGAGAATACACAGACGTATCAGAATTCTGGCAAGACGATTTTGTAAGCTTCTTGATAGGATGTAGCTTCTCATTCGAATCAGAAATGATAGAAGCAGGCATAGAAATCAGACATATAACAGAAGACTGCAACGTCCCAATGTATATGACAAATATAGAATGTGAAAGCGCTGGAATCTTCAACGGTAAAATGGTCGTAAGTATGAGACCAATCAAGCCTGACCAAGTAGTAAAGGCAGTTACAGTAACAGAAACTATGCCTAAGGTCCACGGAACACCAATACACATAGGCGACCCTTCAGTAATAGGCATCAAGGACATAAATAAACCAGAATTCGGTGACGCCGTAACAATTAACGAAGGCGAAGTTCCAGTATTCTGGCCATGTGGAGTAACACCACAATCTGTAATAATGAACGTTAAGCCTGACATAGTTATAACTCATTCACCAGGTCACATGCTTATTACAGACGTTAAAAACGTAGAATTAAAATACTAAGAGGTGAAAATATGCTTAAGGTAGATTTAAACTGTGATTTAGGGGAAAGCTTTGGCAGATATAAGCTGGGCTTGGACGAAGAAATAATTCCACTTATTTCCTCAGCAAACGTAGCATGTGGATTTCACGCATCAGATCCAGTAGTCATGCAAAAAACTATAAAAATGGCTAAAAAAAGCGACATTCAAGTAGGAGCTCATCCAGGATTTTTAGACCTCATGGGATTTGGTAGAAGAAATATGGACATATCTACTGAAGAAGCAAAGGCCTACGTAAAATACCAGCTAGGAGCCCTATATGCATTTTGCAAAGGTGAAAACATGGAAATTCAACACGTAAAACCACATGGAGCACTTTACAACATGGCAGGCAAAAATTACGATCTAGCCAAGGCTATATGTGAAGCTATATACGAATTTGACAAAAACATAATACTTCTAGGTCTTTCAGGAAGCCAACTTATAAAAGCAGGCGAGGATACTGGACTTAGAGTAGCTAGAGAAGTATTTGCAGATAGAGCATACGAGGACGACGGCTCACTAAGAGCTAGAAGCAAGGAAGGTGCCGTCATAACAGATGAAAATATCGCCATAGACAGAGTAGTTAAAATGGTCAAAGAAAACAAAGTAACATCTTACTCTGGCAAGGAAATAGAAATATACGCAGATTCAATATGCGTCCACGGGGATGGAGTTAAGGCATTAGAATTTGTCAGAAAAATCAGAGAGAGATTGATATCAGAGGGTATCGAAATACTACCTCTTAAAGAGATAGTTTAAGATAAAAATTAGAAAGAGTTTTGAAAGGGAGAATTTATTATGAGTAAGCTTATGGAAAAACTTAAAAACATAGGTCCAGGGGCTCTTATAGCAGCTGGATTTATCGGGCCTGGGACTGTAACAACATGTACACTTTCAGGTGCAAACAGTGGTTACACATTATTATGGGCAATGCTATTCTCAACAATAGCTACAATAATTTTCCAAGAAATGGCCGCTAGACTAGGTATAATCACACAAAAAGGTCTAGGAGAAAACATCAGAGAAAAAATCAAAAATCCTGTTTTAAAAACTATCGCAGTAATCATAGTATTAATAGCAATATTTGTAGGTAACATAGCTTATGAAACAGGTAACTTAGTAGGTGGATCAATGGGATTATCTACAATAGTTCCATCTGTACCAACACAAATTTGGGGACCAGCACTAGGTCTAATAGCATTCATTTTATTATGGTCTGGAAGCTACAAAAAAATCGAAAAATTCTTAATGGCATTAGTTATTGTAATGAGTATTACATTCTTCACAACTGCCATAGTTTCTAAACCAGATGTAGGCGCTATAATTAAAGGCTTATTCGTGCCAAGCGTAGGTGCAAACGACTTTTTAACAGTAGTCGGACTTATAGGAACAACAGTAGTTCCATACAACCTATTCCTACACGCATCATCAGTATCTGAACGCTGGAAAAACCCTGAAGATATAAAAAGCGCAAGACTAGACACAATACTATCTATAGGTCTAGGTGGTCTTATATCAATGTCTATCATAATATCTGCATCTGCAAGCTTCTACGGCACAGGTACAACTATAGCAAGTGGTGCTGATATGGCAGCGCAATTACAACCACTTCTAGGTGAATGGGCAAAATGGTTATTCGGTATAGGACTATTCGCAGCTGGATTCACTTCAGCAATAACAGCTCCACTATCAGCAGCATTTGCTACAACAGGAGCTCTAGGCTTTGAAAAAGACATGAAATCAGCTAAATTCAGAGTTGTATGGATGATAGTTTTAGCAGTTGGTATAATACTAAGCGCACTTGGAATGTCTTCACCAACACAATTAATACTAGTAGCACAAGCAGCAAATGCAGTAATACTACCAATAATCGCCGCATTCTTAATATTCGTACTAAACCACGACGATTTAGGAAAATACAAAAACAAATTATGGAACAATATACTTGGAATACTTATACTATGCGTAACATTAGTTCTAGCTTATAGATCTTTATTATCATTTGTTACTACATTAAAAGGAATTTTAGGAATGTAATTTATTTATATATTAAAAAAAGGGCTGTAGCTGAGATATTTATTCTCGCTACAGTCCTTTTTTGTTGTTTGAAAAGAATCTATCTAGACAAAAACAACCTAGGAAGCTGCTCAACATCAGAAAGCGCACAATATACAGAAAAAGACTCAGGCGGAAATGATCGTAAAATAATTAAATTTTTAAAGATATCCATAAGATATAAAACGATGGATGTCTTTTTTTATTTACAAGGAATTTATAACAATTTGAAATTGTGGATAAGCTGTGTATAATAGTAATATGAACAACTGTAGAAGATATGAAA
>NZ_JBJDXL010000362.1:0-3281 GCF_051866655.1 Intestinibacter sp. | reverse complement strand
TCAATATTTACACATTATTTTATTTTAACATATAATTTAACTTATCATACAAAAATATTCATAAAAAAAGACCCTCTAGCCAATTAATTTCTAGAAAGTCTTTTAATTTCAAATACTATTTAGCAGTATAAAAATCATGTGTTTCCATGTATTCAAATTTTAACACAGCTGTTTTATACTTCAAACTCTTCTTAACATCTATTATTCTTTGATTAGATGAGCCTCTAAAAAGTAAACTTATATCTCTTTTGTCTATCTCAAATCTACCATCTACAAGTACATCTACATATTTCAATAGTTCCATATTTTCAAAATACAATGGATTATTCTTATCTATAAGCTGTTCAAATGTAAATCCTGTATAACTCCAAACATCTAAGTTTATTTTATGCGCCTCTTTTGCTATTTCAGCCAATGGTGCTGGTTGTAAGAAAGGCTCTCCTCCTGAAAGTGTTATACCCTGTTGTAGCCTTAAAGACGCCATTTGATCGATTATTTCTTTTGTATCAACTTCATATCCTCCGTTTAAGCTATGTGTTTGAGGATTATGACATCCTTTACAATTATGTTTACAACCTTGTGTCCAAACGACCATTCTAAGCCCAGGTCCATCAACAATACTGTCACATATTACAGGAGATGCTATTCTCAACTTCATATTTATCCCCCCTCTTAAATTTCAGTATGTTTTACTCTATCTCTGACTTCTGCTTTTTTAGCGTCGTTAAATCTGTCGACTGTACCTACTAAATAACCTGTTATTCTTCTGATTCTTTCAAATTTTATATCACTTTCTTCTTCATTACGTCCGCACACTGGACAAACAGTACCAGGTATAACTCCTGAGAATCCACAAACAGGGTCTCTATCTACTGGATGATTGACACTTCCATATCCTATACCCATTTCCTTCATACTTCTTATAATAGTTTCAAAGGCTTGTAGGTTATTTGATGTGTCTCCGTCTAATTCAACATAAGTTATATGACCACCATTAGTCAATTCATGATATGGAGCCTCAATAGCTATCTTGTTAAAAGCTGATATATTATAATATACAGGTACATGGAAGGAATTAGTATAATATTCTTTATCTGTTATTCCTTTTATTTCGCCATATATTCTTTTATCTATTTCTGTAAATCTTCCTGAAAGTCCTTCTGCTGGAGTAGCTATCAGTGAGAAATTTAATTTATATTTTTCTGTAGCCTCATCCATTCTCTTTCTCATATGTGAAATTATTTTTAATCCTAATTCTTGAGATTGTTCGCTTTCTCCATGGTGCTTACCAGTCAATGCAATTAGACATTCTGCTAATCCTATAAATCCAACTGTCAATGTTCCTTGTTTGATTACATCTTGTAATGTATCTTCAAAAGAAAGGTCATCAGATCCTCTCCATATTCCTTGACCCATCAAGAATGGGAAATTTTTAACCTTTTTATTCCCTTGAATTTGCATTCTTTCAAGTAATTGATCTATGACTAAATCTATTTTTTCATCTAAATCAGCAAAAAATTGATCTAAATTCGCTTCTTTATTTCCATTTACTATACCGTGTTTAATACCTAATCTAGGTAAGTTAATTGTAGTAAAAGATAAATTTCCTCTACCACTTACTACTTCTTCTCCACACACATTTCCTAAAACTCTTGTTCTACAACCCATATATGTTGCTTCTGTTTCTGGTTCACCAGGTTTATATGTTTTTAAATTAAATGGTGCATCTAAGAAACTGAAGTTAGGGAATAATCTCTTAGCAGAAACTCTGCATGATAATTTAAATAAATCGTAGTTAGGATCCTCTGGATTTAAGTTAACACCTTCTTTAACCTTGAATATTAAAATAGGGAATATAGCTGTTTCTCCATTACCTAATCCTTTTTCTAGAGATAATAATAAGTTTCTACTTACCATTCTACCTTCAATAGAAGTATCCGTACCGAAGTTTATACTAGAAAATGGTACCTGTGCTCCTGCTCTTGAATGCATTGTATTTAAATTATGAATAAATCCTTCCATAGATTGATATGTTTGTCTGTCAGTTTCTTTATACGCCTCTTCATATGCAAAGTTTTGTATTGAAATAGCTAAATCTTCCTCTATGTCAAATGTTTCTATTAATTTTTCCTTTTCAATATACAAATAATCTGAGTTCTTTTCTAGACCTACTTTTTTATTAGATCTCTTTTCAGTATCGTTAACTATATCTTCCACTGTTCTCTTATCATCAATATTTTTTAATAATTTCAATCCTTTATGCAAATTAGATATATATAATTTTTTAAAAGTCTTATATACACCTTTAGCTAGGTTATAATCAAAAAATGGAATACTTTGCCCGCCATGTTGGTCATTTTGATCGCTTTGAATAGCAATTGCAGCCAAAGCGCCATAACTCATAATACTATTTGGTTCTCTTAAAAATCCATGACCTGTTGAAAATCCACCGTCAAATAATTTATCTAAATTTATCTGACAGCAAGTCAATGTACCCATATTTAGAAAGTCCATATCATGTATGTGTATATCACCGTTATCATGTGCTTGAGCATGTTCTGGTTTTATAACAAAAGTTTTACAGAACTCCTTAGATACAGTGCTTCCATATTGTAGCATAGTACCCATAGCAGTATTCCCATCTATATTTGCATTTTCCCTTTTTATATTTGCATCGCTAGCATCTTCAAAAGTTATTTTATTTATAGCCTTCATCAATCTAGTTTTAGAATTTCTTATTCTGCTTCTTTCGTTTCTATAAAGAATAAATGCTTCACTAGTTTTTACATGACCTGCTTTTATAAGAACCTTTACAACTGTGTCTTGTATATTTTCTACGTTAGGAATTTCATCATTGTCGTATTTTTCATTTAATAACTCTACTACCTTATCAGCGAGCTCTTCTGCCATTTGATAACTTGGTTCTGTATTTTCCTTTTTTGCCACTTCACTTGCCGCTGAAAATATAGCTTTTGTTATACAATCTTTATCAAAACTAACCTTTCTACCGTCTCTTTTTTTTATATATTCTATCAACTTCAAATCCCCCTCGACCACAATATATTGTGGTTTGTTTTTACTCCCCATACTATATATAGTATGTATAATTAAAAAAATTCCCCTTAAAAACTAAAGGGGTGATAATTTCATCAACTTATTTCTAGGGTACCAAATTTATAAATTTTAGTCAAATTTTACCAATACACCTCTAAGCATTGGAATTACTATATGGTTTTTTTGAAGCCTTGTATTTGTAACGGTTATAAATTTTTATAAAATCT
>NZ_JBJDXL010000361.1:0-14983 GCF_051866655.1 Intestinibacter sp. | reverse complement strand
TATATGACCATTACCTAATACTACTTTTAATTTTATAAGTCCATTTTTAATATATGTGGCTCTTATTTCGCCTATTCCCTCAACTTCATCTAATTCTTCTATTGAGGCCTGTAAAATTTCTTGGAAATTTCCAAAATAATTTACTAAATTTTCTATGATTGATGCTGGTAAACGATGTACTTTATTTAACATTCTATATCCTTTAGTTTGTACTTGTAAATCCATGTCTTCTGAAATTCCATTATACCCTAAAACTCTAGCTATTTTAACCTTATTTAATAAATCCTCTTGGGATAAATTTCTAATTTTCTTTTGACATTCATCTAAATCTATATTTTCTCTTTTATAGTCCTTTAATAATAAAAGTCTATTTTTTTCTGTTCCACCTATTAATTCTTCCAGCTGCATTCTTACTAGATAGCCTTCTTCACCTAAATTAACTAAGTACCCTTCTATTATTTGCGCAACTCTCATAACTCTTTCCATACTTTGAACTACTACTATTACATCGTAAATTGTAACCAAATCATTAAATTCTAGTGAATTTAAATTATAAATAGATGTATCTAGAACATCCTTGTATTTTTGCAAAGTCTGTAAAGCTTGATTCGCCTTAGAAAAAACTTCAGATATTTCTTCGACAACGTATTTTTGATCTCCTCTATATACTGTAATAACATTTCTTCTTTGAGAAATAGATATTACAATAGCGCCAGTCTGTCTTGCTACTCTTTCTGCAGTTCTATGTCTAGTACCTGTTTCTGTTGTTGGTATATTATAATTTGGTATTAACTGAGTATTTGCTAACAATATTTTTCTAGAATCTTCACTAAGCACTATAGCTCCATCCATTTTAGCTAATTCATATAAATATGCTGGTGAATAATCAGCATCTATTCTAAATCCACCATCGACAATTTTCATAACCTCTTCATTACAATCAAGTACGATAAGCCCACCTGTCTTTGCCCTCAGCACATTTTCTATGCCTTTTCTCAGTGGGGTTCCTGGAGATATCATTTTTAAAGCATGTAACAAACCTTCGTTATTAATTATATTATCCATAATTATTACCCCCTTAGCACGATATTTATTGCTTGTCTAAGATTGTCAACGGGAATTATATCTATACCTTTTACATCCTTTACTACTTCGTAATTGTTTTTAGGTATTACTATTTTTTTAAAGCCTAGCTTTTTACATTCTGAAATTCTCTTTTCAATATAACTTACAGCTCTTATCTCACCAGTTAAACCAACCTCTCCTGTAACAACAATATCTGATGCTATAGGTATATTTCTAAAACTTGAAGCTACAGCAATAACTATACCCAAGTCTATTGATGGTTCATTTATTCTTATTCCTCCAACTACATTTATATAGACATCTTGGTTTTGAATTTGTAATCCAATTCGCTTCTCAAGAACTGCTAATAATAAAGCAACTCTATTAAAATCAACACCTGTAGATGTTCTTCTCGCCATGCCAAAATTTGTAGGAGCTACCAGCGCTTGTAGCTCTAAAAGCATCGGTCTAGTTCCTTCAACTGTCGATATTATAACAGAGCCTGATACATCTTTTGGCTTTTCAGAAATCAATACTTGTGAAGGATTTTTAAGCTCAACCAAACCTATATCCTTCATCTCAAATACTCCTAGCTCATTAGTCGATCCAAATCTATTCTTTACAGCTCTTACCAATCTATAAGAGTTATATCTTTCTCCTTCAAAATATAATACTGTATCTACCATATGCTCTAATAGCTTAGGCCCTGCTAGAGACCCTTCTTTAGTAACATGTCCCACTATAAATGTGGATATTCCCATCTTTTTAGAGATCTTCATAAATTTAGATGTTCCTTCTTTAATTTGGCTCACAGTACCAGGTGCTGAAGATATCTCTGGAGAATATACAGTTTGAATTGAGTCGACTATAATCAATTCAGGGTTTAATTTTTCCAAATAAGCTTCTATTATACTCAAATTATTTTCAGCGAAAATATATAAATTTTGTGAATTTACACCTAATCTACTTGCTCTCATTTTTATCTGAGATTCAGATTCTTCACCTGATATATATAATACTTTTTTATTAGTATTAGCAACATTGCTAGATACTTGCATTAAAAGTGTAGATTTTCCTATTCCAGGGTCTCCTCCTACTAAAACTAGAGAGCCCTTTACAATTCCTCCACCTAAAACTCTATCTAATTCATCTATATTAGTAGTAAATCTTTCTTCCTTTACAGCTACTATAGAGTTTATACTAACAGGCTTTGAATTTGATTTATCT
This sequence comes from Intestinibacter sp., assembly GCF_051866655.1. GTDB lineage: Bacteria > Bacillota > Clostridia > Peptostreptococcales > Peptostreptococcaceae > Intestinibacter. The sequence continues at coordinate 12,691 of NZ_JBJDXL010000361.1, read as the reverse complement.
ATAACAAAAACTTCTTTTTTACTTTTCTTTTCTTCTATTTCTTCTACAAAAGAATTCCATTTCATACATTCTGGGCACTTCCCCATCCATTTGCTGGTTTCATACCCGCATGACTGACATACATATTTAGTTCTAATTTTTGCCATTAAATTTATCACCCTTAACATATCATTGTATTATTAGGATAACATATATCTTATCGTAATAATATCAAATATTTCTTACATAATCCTTAAAAAATATAATTTCTTTTTAATTTAATATTAATTTAGGGGAGTTTTAGCTCCCCTAATAAATAACTCTGTAGGAAATTTTTATCTATTTCACTGTAAAGACCATCTTATCGCCCTTTGCGCTAGCAATAACAGTATCACCAGCTTTAATTGTTCTTTGTAAAATCAATTCAGATAGCTCATTTTCTAAATGATTTTGTATCGCTCTTTTTAATGGTCTAGCTCCATATTCAAGGTCAATACCTTCTTTTGCAATTAAATCTATAGCATCTTGCTCTAATTCTAAGTCTATTTCTAATTCCTTTAATCTATCTATTAATTGTTTACACATTAGAACAACAATGCTTGAAATATTTTCTTTAGTCAATGAATGGAATACTACTATATCATCTATTCTATTTAGAAACTCTGGTCTAAATTGTTTTTTCAATTCTGCCATAATAGTTTCTTTCATTTTTTCATATTCATCCTTTTGTATTTCCTTTTCGTCTATAACTCCAAAGCCTAATCTCTTTTGTTTTTTGATTGCAGTTGCTCCGACGTTTGAAGTTAATATAATTATACAGTTTTTAAAGTCTACAGTTCTTCCTTTAGAATCTGTAAGTCTACCATCATCTAATATTTGTAATAAAATATTAAATACATCTGGATGAGCCTTTTCAATTTCATCAAATAAAATAACTGAATATGGTTTCTTTCTAACTTGTTCTGTCAATTGCCCACCTTCATCATAGCCTACATATCCTGGAGGAGAACCTATCAATCGAGATACAGCGTGTTTTTCCATATATTCAGACATATCAATTCTGATTATTTGATTTTCGTCTCCAAATTGTGCTTCTGCTAAAGCTTTACTTAGCTCTGTTTTACCTACACCAGTTGGTCCTAGGAATAGGAAAGAGCCTATTGGTTTACTTGGGTCCTTTATACCTGCCCTTGATCTTCTGATAGCTGTTGCTATAGATTTTATAGCTTCTTCTTGTCCTACAACTCTTTTGTGTAGAATGTTTTCCATATTTAATAATTTTTCAGCTTCTTCTTCGACTATTTTGTTTACAGGTATTCCAGTCCACATAGATACAATATCTGCTATTACTTCTGCATTAACTGTATTTTTAGCTCTTGTTGAATTATTCCATTTTTCTCTAACCTGTTTTAATTCTTCCCTTAGTCTTCTTTGCTCATCTCTAACCTTGGCTGCTTTTTCAAAGTTTTGGCATCTAACAGCTTCTTCTTTTTCATTGTTTATACTTTCAATTCTGTCTTCTAATTCTTTTATTTCCTCTGGTGGAGTACTTTCTCTTAATCTAACCTTTGAGCCTGCTTCATCGATTAAATCAATTGCCTTATCTGGTAAAAATCTATCTGTTATGTATCTAACAGATAAATCAACTGCAGCTTCGATAGCTTCGTCTGTTATTTTTACCTTATGATGAGCTTCATATCTGTCTCTAAGTATTTCAAGTATTTTTATTGTACTTTCTTTAGTAGGCTCTTCAACTAATACTGGTTGGAATCTACGTTCTAATGCTGCATCCTTTTCTATATGCTTTCTGTATTCATCAATAGTAGTTGCTCCTATTATTTGCATTTCTCCTCTTGCTAATACAGGTTTTAGAATATTTGATGCATCTATTGATCCTTCTCCTGTAGATCCCGCTCCTACGATTGTATGTAATTCATCTATAAATAAAACTATATTTTCTCTTTTTTTAACTTCATCTATTACTTGTTTTACTCTCTCTTCAAATTCTCCTCTATACTTAGCTCCTGCTAGTAAGCTACCCATGTCTAAAGTATACAGTGACTTACCCTTTAAAGTATCTGGCACTCTACCTCTAGAGATATTTATAGCTAATCCCTCTGCTACAGATGTTTTCCCAACACCAGGATCTCCTATAAGCACAGGATTATTTTTTGTTCTTCTACTCAAAATTTGAATTACCCTTTGTATTTCTTTTTCTCTACAAATAACAGGGTCTATTTTTCCTTTACTAGCTTCTTCTGTAAGATTTACACCGTATTTATCTAAAAGCTTCGATGTTGAAGATTCTTCTTTATTTGTATCGTTTTGTCTTGCTGGTTCCACTGAATAATTTTCAACTCCCATCATTTTCATAATTGATTCTACTAGCTCTCTTTGGTCTACACCTAAACTGCTAAGAATATTTACTCCTAAACCTTCTCCTTCTTGAACTATTGCAAGTAGTATATGTTCAGTACCTATGTAATTTGTATTTAATTTATTAGCGAAAACAGCTGCTTTCTCTAAAATTTGCTTTGCTCGTGGACTTAGAGGAATGTCTCCTTCAACTTGATCATTTCTACCCTCTACTTCTATTAATTTATTTTCAAAAGTATTTTCATCTATCCCTAAATTTTTAAGTACTCTAGCCGCTATACCATATCTTTCCTTTAAAAGCCCCACTATTAAGTGTTCTGTTCCTACTACTCCATGCCCTAAGCTTTTTGCACAACTCTTGCCGAGATTTATAGAAGCTTTGGCACCTTGAGTAAATCTATTGAAGTACATGTCAATCCCTCCTATCAATTCTATACAGATAAATCATCTCTATAGACATAGAAATAATATTATTTATTATTTCTATTAGCTAGACTAAATTCCCTTCTAATATAAGATGCTCTTTTTACTTTCTCTTCTTCGTCATATGCGCTTATAACTTTTAGATAAGGCTGTCTTCCAGTCATTAATTTTTCTATTTTTTCTAAGCTTACATCCTCTATATATCCCATTTCTATTCCTAACTTTACACTAGATAGACATCTCATAAGCTCTGTATTAGTTATGACTCTAGCACTTGATAATATTGCTAAAGATCTAAAAACATCGTCTTCTAAATCTATTTTTCTTACGTTTCTTAATACTTCTCTACCTTCGTATTCTCTTTTAGATAAATCCTTTGAGATACTTTCTACACTTTGTATAATATTTTCTTCAGTTCTTCCAAGTGTTATACTATTAGACACTTGATATAAGCTACCTAATATAGATTTTGTCTTGCCATATACTCCTTTAAAATTAATCCCTATCTTATGTGCTATTTTGTAGTAATCATCTATTTGTTTTAGTATTTGTATCGCTGGTATATGTACTGTATTAGTGACCTTAAGCCCTGTTCCTACATTGACAGGGCATGTTGTCAAGTATCCCAAATCTTTATCAAAAGCGTATTCTAAATGAGTCTCTAATATATCATCAATTTCGTTAGCTATATCATACAGCTCCTTTATCCCATTATATCCTACTACTTGAATTTTTATATGGTCTAATCCATTTATCAATATGCATATTGTCTTATCGTAGTTGATAAGTATAGCACTATTTTCATTTGCTAAAAAATCACCGTCTACAAGTTCTCTCTCTAAAAGCGAATCCATTTCAATTTGACTTAATTCTTTCGTTCTATTCAAAATGAGATCATATTTAGAACTAGATAAAATATTATTTACTTTTTCTATTATAATATCAGCTTCTCTGCTAGATAACTTATGTGGAAATGAGTAACCATTTAAATTTCTCGATATATCTACTTTTGACTTTATTACTACACTTTGTTCCATATAAATTCCTCCTACATATTATTAGCTTCCAGTTCTAGTATTTCATCTCTAAGCTTGGCTGCTTGCTCATATTCTTCTTCTTGAATAGCTATATTTAATTGTTCCTTTAAATGTTCTACTGCTCTAATAGCTTGAACATCCTTAAATTCATTTTTAGGGAATTTTCCTATATGTTCTGAATATCCATAAATTCCTTCAATTATAGGTTTTAACTGTTTTTCAAAAGTAGAATAACATCTACTGCATCCTAGTTTTCCAGTCTTTTTATAATCTTCAAATGATGTATTGCACACACTACATGTAATATCTACTTTTTTATCGTTATTATGTTCTTCTTGTTGTCCTTCTACTACATGTTCTTGTTCAAGCATTCCTTTAAGTTCACCACTAATTTCCATTTCCTTTAAACCTTCAATTAAATCATTTACTGTATTTTCATCAAAAGACATATTTGATAAAATATCGTTTATTGGAAAAGGAATTTTCATATCTGGGTTCATACTATCATGAAATTCTTTTGCACAATCTGTACACAAGTACATTTGACTATTTTGTCCATTTACAATTGTACTTATAAAAACAGTAGCTACTTTTTTATTACATTTTTGACACAACATATTATCCCTCCTCATAAATAAAATAGCAATTCTATAATATTTCTCGATAGTTTTGATTTTAAATTTTATCTCACATTGGAAAATATATAGATTCATCTATAGCATATAATATTATTATTCCCATTTTTTTGTTAATTCAACTCAAAATAATTTATTTAATACAATTATAATATAAAAAAATGTATTATTTATTACATATATACACTATATTTTTTTAGATATTTTATTATTTATAAAGCTAGTGGTATGCTTTTTGACTATTATTTATAATTATATACTTTTTTATATTTATACACAACAAAAAGGAACCTATGCAGAATAAACCTGCATAAGTTCCCTTATATACAATTTAAAATATTAATCTTCTTTAGCTTCTTCAATTATTTTTTTAGCTATTTGAGATGGAACTTCTTCGTATTTGTCTAATTCCATTTCGAATTGCCCTCTACCTTGAGTCATAGCTCTTAGGTCTATAGCATATTTAAATGTTTCACTTTGAGGTGCTTCAGCAAATATAATTTGTTTTCCTTTATTATCAGGTTCCATACCTAATATTTTACCTCTTCTCTTATTGATATCACCCATAACATCTCCCATGTATTCTTCTGGAACTGTTATTTTTAAACTCATTATAGGTTCAAGTAATATTGGTTTAGCTTCTTGCATACCTTTTTTGAATGCTATAGAAGCAGCAGTTTTGAATGCCATTTCAGAAGAGTCTACTTCATGGTAAGAACCATCATATAATACTGCTTTAATATTTGTAACTGGATATCCTGCTAATATACCTTTTTGCATAGAATCTCTTAAACCTTTTTCTACTGCTGGTATATATGATTTTGGAACAGATCCACCAAATATTTCTTCTGCGAATTCAAAGTCTTCTGTAGATCTAGAGAATCTTATATGAACATCACCGTATTGTCCACGTCCACCAGATTGTTTCTTATGTTTACCTTGAACATCTGAACTTCCTTTTATAGTTTCTCTGTATGCAACCTTGATATCTTCTAAGTCGAAGTCTACACCATATTTTTCTTTAATTTGTTTCTTAATAGTATTTATGTGTAATTCACCTTGTCCACCAACAAGAGTTTGTTTTGTTTCAGCATTTCTATACCAATGTATAGTTGGATCTTCTTCTGCAACTTTATTTAAGCAAGAAGCGATTTTTTCTTCTTCACCTTTATTCTTAGGTACTACTGAATAGTAAATTTGTGGTTTAGGGAATTCAATTGCATCTAATGGTAAAGCATCAGGTTTAACTGCTATAGTATCTCCTGTCTTTAATGAAGCAACTTTAGTTACTGCAACTATATCACCAGCTTTAGCTTCTTCAAGCTCTTCTAAACTACCATTTACTACTGTATATATGTTAGATATTTTTTCTTTTTTATCTTGAGTTATATCTATAACTTCCATGTCTTTCTTTAAAGTACCTTCTATAATCTTGATATAAGATGTTTTTCCTGTGAATGGGTCCATCATAGTTTTAAATACTTGTCCTCTAAATGGAGCTTCACTGTCTATATGACCTGGATAGATATATGATTCTAATGTTTCTAGAATTTCTTTTGTACCTATGTTATTAATAGTTGAACCACATATAACTGGGATTATATCCCCTCTCTTTATACCTATTGTAATTCCTTTTTGTAGTTCTTCTTCTGTAAATTCTTCACCACTGAAATATTTATCTAAATAAGCATCGTCAGCTTCTGCAACAAGTTCCATTAAACCTTCTTTTATAGCTAAAACTTGATTAGTAAAGTCACCGTCAAATGCTTCTTGTAAATTATCTAATATATTATGTAATTTAACAAATTGTTTATCTTTGTATTCAGGTATTATCATTGGTACTATTTTTTTATCGTATTTTTCTCTTAGCATGTCTATTGCATCTTTATATCTAGCCTTTTCATTATCAATTTTATTGATAAACATTATTTTAGGCATATTTTCAGTCATTTCTAGTGATTTTTCTATACCTACTTGTATAGGAGATGTAGCATCTATTACTATAACAGCAGCTGCACAAGCTTTTAGAGAAGAAATTACTTCTCCACAGAAATCGAAGTATCCAGGAGTATCTAATAAATTATATTTGATACCATTGTATTCTACTGGTACTAGACCCATACTGTAAGTCATGTTTGTTTTATCACTTAATTGTGGTATTTTATTTCTAAGATTAGCTGTATATGCGATTGCTTCTATTAAATTAGTTTTCCCACAACCACTATGACCTAAAATCGCAATATTTCTTAAATTGTTACTATCATACACTTTCATAAGAGCACCTACCTTTGTTTGTTTTAAAAATTTAAGTCGTATTTCCTTAATATTTTTATTTCTATAATTTTTTATTTTTAATTTAATAAATAATGCTTTTTATTACATTATCTCCCATAATAAAAAATATTATTTACTTTATAATTAAATATATTTCTACATATAAGTATAATTTTCCTTTTTTATTTCTAAATTTTTTACTGTAATTTCAATATTATTATCGTTTTTTGTATACTGAATTTAATATACTAATATACGTTAGATTTTTATTAAATATAGTTATATTTCTTATTATTCTCACATAAAAAAAGAGATTCTACGAAATCAATTCGTAAAATCCCTCTTTCAACATTATTTATTTCTATGCTTCTTCTACAGCTTCCATAGTCATTAATAATTGTTTATCAGTTACCATATCTCCTTCTTTAACTTCTATTGAAGATATCTTACCTGGTACCTTAGCAACTATGTTAGTTTCCATCTTCATAGCTTCTATTACTATTAATGGTTGGTTTTCTTCTACTACATCGCCTTTCTTAACAAGAGTCTTAACAACTTTACCTGGAATAGCTGCCCCTATTTGTAGAGGATCATCCATATCAGCAAGTTCAACTTGTTTGATTAAGCCTGAGTAGTTGTTATCTTTTATTTCAACTTCTCTTAGAGAACCATTCATTCTGAATACTACTGTTCTGTATCCATTTTCTTTAACATCACCTATACCTATTAATCTTATAGATAGTGATTTACCTTCTTCTATTTCAACATCACATTCTTCACCTTCTGCTAATCCATAGAAGAATACATCACTTTCTAATTTAGATATATCGTTGTATTCTTGAAGATGTCTTAGATAATCTTCATAAACCTTTGGATATAATTCGTAGCTTAATATGTTTCTTATGTTAGAATCCATAGAGAATTTTTCGTCTAAGTATTTCTTATCTGCTTCAAAATCAGCAAGTGGCATTAATTTACCTGGTCTTTCAGTTATAGGAGCTTCACCTTTTAATACAACTTCTTGTAAATCTTGAGGTATTCCACCAACTGGTTGTCCTATCATACCTTTACAGTAGTCAACTACTGAATCTGGGAATGATAATTTTTTACCTTCTTCTATTATGTTTTCTTCATTTAATCCATTCTTAGTCATGAATATTGATAAATCACCAACAACCTTAGAAGATGGTGTAACTTTAATTATATCACCTAATATCTTATTAGCTTTTTGATAGTTATCTTTTACTTGATCAAATGAATCAGCTAATCCTAAACTATCAGCTTGAGCTTTAAGGTTAGAATATTGTCCCCCTGGCATTTCATATTTGTATATTTGTGCAAAAGAACTTGTTAATCCACTTTCAAATTTCTTATAAACTTCTCTTAAATCATAGTAGTAATCGCCTATTTCTTCATATCCAAATAAATCTATTTTTGTATCTCTTTCGTCGAATCTTAAAGCTTCTACTATTGCATTTAATGATGGTTGACTTGTAAGTCCTGCCATTGATTGTAAAGCAGTATCTACTATATCTACACCTGCTTTAGATGCCATTAAGCAAGTTGCAACACCATTACCACTAGTATCATGAGTATGTAGGTGTATAGGAACATTTACATTGTCTTTTAATGCTTTTATTAAACTGTAAGCTGCTTGTGGTTTTAATAAACCAGCCATATCTTTTATACAGATTATATCTGTTCCTAATGATTCTAATTCTTGAGCCATGTTTATGTAATATTCAAGATTATATTTAGATTTAGCAGGATCTAGTATATCTCCTGTATAACACATAGTAGCTTCTACTATTTTTCCTGTTTCTAGACCAGCGTCTATTGATAATTTCATATTTTCAACCCAGTTAAGTGAGTCAAATATTCTTATTACATCTATACCTTGTGCTGCTGCTTCTTTTATAAATGTAGTTATTACATTGTCAGGATAGTTAGTATATCCAACACCATTAGAAGCTCTAAATAACATTTGGAATAAGATGTCTGGTATTTCTTTTCTTAATTTTTGTAATCTTATCCATGGTGATTCATTTAAGAATCTGTATGCAACATCATATGTAGCTCCACCCCACATTTCTAGTGAGAATAAATCCTTCATATATGCTTGAGTAGCAGGTGCAGCTTGTAAGAAGTCATAAGTTCTAAATCTTGTAGCTACTAAAGATTGATGTGCATCCCTCATAGATGTATCTGTTAATAATAATTTCTTTTCATTTTTTATTTTTTCTATATATGCTTTTTTACCTAATCTTTCTAATTGTTGTCTACTTCCTTCAATATCAGGTATATCAGTTCTTATAATTGGTTTATGTGGTGTAGTAAACACTGGTTTCTTTTGGCAGTGATTTTCATTTACAATAACATCACCTATGAATTGAAGTAATTTTGTAGCTCTATTCTTACTTTCTCTTATGTTAAATAATTCTGGATGTTCATCTATAAATTTAGTACTACATCTTCCTTCTTGGAATTCTGGACTTTCTAGAACGTTAATTAAGAATCCAGCGTTAGTTTTTACCCCTCTTATTCTTAATTCTCTTATAGATCTTAACATCTTGTTTATTGCTTTTTTGAAAGTTCTATCCCAAGAAACAGTCTTAACTAATAAACTGTCGTAATATGGACTTATATCAAATCCTGCACAACCATTACCACCGTCAAGTCTTATACCTGCACCTGAGCCAGTTCTATAAACTTGGATTTTACCTGTGTCAGGCATAAAGTTATTTTTAGGATCTTCAGTTGTGATTCTACATTGGATTGAATATCCGCTTACTTTTACATCATCTTGAGATTTTATATCTATTTCTTCACTATCTAAAGTGTATCCTTCTGCTATTAATATTTGGCTTTGAACTATATCTATACCAGTTATTTCTTCTGTTACAGTATGTTCAACTTGAACTCTTGGGTTCATTTCTATGAAATAGTGGTTACCATCTGCATCAACTAAGAATTCTAAAGTACCTGCATTTACATATCCAACACCTTTAGCTATTTTAACAGCATCTTCACATATACTTTCTCTTACTTTTGGATCTAGAGAAAATGCTGGAGCATATTCAATTATCTTTTGATGTCTTCTTTGTACTGAACAGTCTCTTTCGTATAGATGTACTATATTACCTTCTTTGTCCCCTAATATTTGTACTTCTATGTGTTTTGGATCTACTATATATTTTTCTATGAATATTACAGCTTTACCGAAAGCTTTTCTAGATTCACTACAAGCAGTTTCGTATTCAAGAGCTAAATCTTTTTCATTGTAAACAACTCTCATACCTCTACCGCCACCACCGTTAGATGCTTTAACCATTACTGGATATCCAACGTAATTAGCAACTTCTTTAGCTTCTTCTACTGATTCAATAACTTTATCAACTCCTGGTATAGTAGGAACTCCAACAGAATGTGCAACCTTCTTAGAATTTATCTTGTCACCCATTTTGTCCATTATATCGGCTGAAGGTCCTATAAAAGTTATTCCATTTTCTTCACATTTACGTACGAATTCTGAGTTTTCAGCTAAAAATCCATAACCAGGATGTATAGCATCTACATTTTTTTCTTTTGCTAATGCTATAATACCATCCATATCTAGATATACATCGATAGGTCCTTTATCTTCACCTATTAAATAAGATTCATCCGCTTTTGTTCTGAATAAACTATATTTATCTTCTTTACTGTATATCCCAACACTTTTTATTCCTAGTTCCGCGCATGCTCTAAATATTCTTATCGCAATTTCGCCTCTGTTTGCAACTAGTATCTTCTTAAACTTCTTTTGCATTTTATCCCCCCCGTGTTCATTTTCATCGTAATATTTAAGATTATAAATCAATTCAATTTAATTTTAAACCGGTTTTAATAAGTTTCTTAATTAATAATAGAATTTCTTTCAATATATAATTTAATTTATGTATTTTGAAAAAATACTATATTTAATTTAAGTGAATTTAGAATATTTTTTTACAATTAATAATAAAATATTTCTATTTATATGAATAAAATCATTATTTTACTTCTAAATGTACATAAATCAAATATTTTCATATCAAAATAACACTATCAGTAAAGTATTGTTTTAACAAATCTATATATTTTATTTCATTAAATTATTTTTACATAATATAACAATATTCTTGATGATAAATTATTTTCATTCAATATTAAAATATTTCTATTTATTATACTTTAATTAAAATATTTATTCTTCTTTAATTCTCTCCAAAATTTGATATTAATACTTTGTTAATTACCAATAGCTTGCAATATTACAATGTCATAAACACATTTAATTATTTATTATTTCTATATTATTAATCTGTTTCAGATAATAATCTTTTTACAACATCCGAAAGTTTTAATACCCCTAAATCAGTATGGGCTATAGCTATTATAGTTTTTATTTTATTTTCACTCATATCCCATTTATAAGATATGGTATTCATTATTGAATACATAGGCATTATTTCTTCTAATTCGATAGCTTTTTCTTCTGCCATTTGCATATATTCTTCAAATAGATCATCCATTTCCATGTCCTGCAAATCATATTCTTCTTCAATTTCTTTTTTTATTAAATCGACATCTAATGTCAATAGATACGCTAAAACATCCTCCCTTTTAGTTGCTTTACACATATCTTTTTCAACTTTAAAATCGCTGTTTTTTTCTATTAAATCTTTTATTTCATCACTATCAATTATTTGCTCATCAAATATTATATACAAATTCTTTTTATGTCAGAAATATTTTTATTTATAAAAGTATTATTGTATTCAATATACATCTTTAATATATATTAATTTTCTGACTTCTCCTTTCTCAATATATTTAACTGCTATCAACGGTACTATTGTAATTCCAATAATATCATTATATATTATATTACTAAAAAAGTCTTAATTTTAAAATTTATTAATAATTCAATTTTTTTCTATGAATAATATTCTACATTTATATATTATAAAAATAGTATTTACATAAAACTAATATTTATTTGTACTTATAATAATATCCATAAAAAATAAATTAAATAATATTATATGCAAAAAAACCTTTAGCGATTTAATCACTAAAGGTTTTACTGGTGGGACCAACAGGGCTCGAACCTGTGACCCCCTGCTTGTAAGGCAGGTGCTCTCCCAGCTGAGCTATGATCCCTCATGGTTGTTTATATATGGTGCGCCCAAAGGGACTCGAACCCCCAACCTTCTGATTCGTAGTCAGACACTCTATCCAGTTGAGCTATAGGCGCTTATCTGGAGGCGACACCCAGATTCGAACTGGGGATGAAGGAGTTGCAGTCCTCTACCTTAGCCACTTGGTCATGTCGCCATATTGGTGACCCATCGGAGATTCGAACTCCGGACACCTTGATTAAAAGTCAAGTGCTCTACCGACTGAGCTAATGAGTCATATTTACTTGGGGTGGATAATGAGATTCGAACTCACGGCCTCCAGAGCCACAATCTGGCGCTCTAACCAGCTGAGCTATATCCACCATATATCTGGTCGAGGTGAAGGGACTCGAACCCCCGGCCCCATGGTCCCAAACCAAGTGCGCTACCAAACTGCGCTACACCTCGACTTTTTAATTAATGTGGTGGGCCATCAGGGACTCGAACCCCGGGCCTACCGGTTATGAGCCGGGCGCTCTAACCAACTGAGCTAATGGCCCACATTAATTGGTAGCGGTAACAGGAGTCGAACCTGTGACCTTTCGGGTATGAACCGAACGCTCTAGCCAACTAAGCTATACCGCCACACTTCTCATGGTGCCTAGAGGCGGAATCGAACCACCGACACGGGGATTTTCAGTCCCCTGCTCTACCGACTGAGCTATCTAGGCATTTGGCGGAGAGGGTGGGATTCGAACCCACGGTGCCGTTAAGCATCACTGGTTTTCAAGACCAGCTCCTTAAACCACTCGGACACCTCTCCATA
>NZ_JBJDXL010000360.1:0-3294 GCF_051866655.1 Intestinibacter sp. | reverse complement strand
TTTAGAATAAGGAGTTTCTTAAAGGAGAGAAATTTAGAAAATGATTTTTTTGGAGAAAAGGATAAAAAATGTAAAGCTTACGAAAACAGAGAAAAAAATAGGGGAATATATATTGAATAATTTATCTCATGTATGTTTTCTAACTTTAGCTCAATTAGCTAAGGAATTAGATGTAAGTGATACATCAGTAATAAGATTTGCTAGGAAGCTTGATTATTCTGGGTTTAATGATTTACAAAGTGATATTAGAAGTAATTTAGTGGATGATATGGAAAATAAGGTAAATTCTGTTATTCCAGTTGAAAAATTAGGAAATATAGAGCTTGTAGAATACGATCATATAGCTAATATAACTTTAGAAAAGACTATCAACAATATAAAGCAAAGTTTAAATAAAAATAATATCGATAAGTGTAATCAAGCTGCAGATATAATAATAAATAGCAATAAAAAATATGTGGCTGGATTTAGAGGATGTAAAGGTCAGGTCGAACTTTTTTCATTGATTTTGAGCCATATTTTAGAAAATGTAGTAAAAACTACTGAAGCCGATGCAAGTACAATAGAAAAGTTAATAGATATAAAGGAAGATGATTGTGTGATAATTTTTAGCTTTTCTAGATATGCAAAAATGGCTATTACAGCAGCTGAAATGGCTAAAAAATATAAAGCAAAGTTAATTGTATTTACTGATAAAATTACTTCACCTGTTGCGAATGAAGCAGATATAGTTATAACAGTAAGTACTGATAGTGTATCTTTTTATAATTCTTATACGGCATCTGAATTTCTATGTGAAATACTTTTAAATATTATAAGCAAAAAAGTAGGAAGAGGAAATGAAGATAGATTAAAAACACTGGATTATTATATATCACAAGATGGAATGTATTAAATATTTGCTTAAGGTCAGATAGTGTTGATATAATACCTTATAAACATATAGGTAACAATTCAACACTATCTGACTTTATTTATGTCACAATTTATATTAAAAATAAATTGCTATATAAAGATTAGTAATTTTAATTTTTAGCAAATTCCTTTAACTTGAAGCTTCCAGCAGTCACAAATACAAGGCTTATTAATATAAGGATAATGATATTTTTAAAATAATTTCCATTTATAATAGCATCTATAGTCCAGTATATAGGCATGAATTTAGATATATTTACAACAAAAGGTATATCAATTCCTAAATTTGGGGCTAGAGAAGGGAGTGATGTAGCCAAGCTAAAAAATACATACCCTACCATAGCGAGAGAAATAGTCGCTTCATTTTTGCAAATCCTAGCTAAAAATATTATAATTCCAGTACAAAGTAGACTGTTTGATAAAATCAGCAATATGTTGTATGTATTTATATTGATATCGAGTAGAATATTGCAGGCTACTAAAGTCGTTGTATATACTAATGCTTGTATCAAAAATAAACTCAGAAATAGAGAAAATAGGATTTCAAAATCTTTATTTTTAGTAGATAACATTCTTTTCAAGGTATTTGATTTTTTTAAATCTAGTAAATCCTTGCAAATTATAGAACCATTTATATATATCATGTAGCATATCAAAAATACATGCATAAAATCTGATTTTAAAGAGCTTTCTTCTTTTGCTATGACTGTTGTTTTTATATATTTTGAAGAAAAGCTCGGATCAATTTTCTTTTTCAAGGATGTATTTATAAATGTCTCTATTTTAGATTCAGAAAGTAAACTACCCCCTCCCTTTGAGGTTTTGATTACATCTACAGTAGGTTTTTGACCGTTTTTTATCATTTCTGAAAAATTGTCATCTATAATAAATACAGCTGCGAATTTGTTGTTTTTTAACTGTTTTAAAGCATTATCTTTTTGATCTAAGCTATATATAGAGTCTTTTGAAACGTTTAATTCATTTATTAGTTCTCTCTGATATTTAGTGTCTAATGATTTATCAGGGATATTGCTTTCTAAATTACAAACTAAAGCTATATTTTCAAGTGAACCTGATTGTGAGCTTGAAGCATCACCAGATAAGAATATACAAAACCCTATCACAACTAAGGGAGCTAGTATAAGTGATAGTAATATAGAAGGTATTTTTGTATATCTTTTTAAATTAGCAAATGTAAGTCTTATAATATTCATTTAAATATCCCTCCAACTGTATTTTACTTTTAAAGAAGTTATAACTATTAAAATTAGCGATATTATCAAGCATAAATATAAATAATTGCTAACAGAAGAAAATGTGTTGTATATATTGTAGTTAGTAAACATCTCTGTGACTATATAGCATGGATTTAAATTCGAAAATCCATCTAAAAAGTCTGAAAATCCAGATAGCATGCCTCCAAATAAAAGTTGTGCCATCATAAGTGCGTATGCTATACCTTGACCTATAGTCTTATTAAAAAAGTTGTATAAAAACAATGTAAAGCTGCTTATAAGTAAAGAAATCGCAAATATCATTGAAATTAAAATTACGATATTTCCAGTAAATGCTATTTTTAAAAACCTAAAAAATACAGTATATAAAAGAATAAACGTAAATGCATAAATAGTTGAAGTAACTACATCGTGCATCAAAAGCTCCAGCCTTCCAATAGGCATTGAATAATTTCTTTTTACAAAACCGTTTGAATCTGAAGTGTAATTTGCAGCGACATTATTTGTTATAAATATTATTACTAAAAAACCGAGCATAGTTATAGCGAAAAATTCATATGAATTTTGCTTTATATTGCTGTCTATTAATTGAGTATTTAACGATGATTTATTAAAAATTTCTTCTATATTATTTTTATTTAAATTATTTTCTATTGACGATAAGTAAATTGTTTCATGGTAATTATCGAATAGATTTTGTATTAAAGCTGTAGAATTAATAGAAGACAACTCTTTTATTTCTATATTTGTCTGAGTTTTATTTAAAATATGTTCCTCATAGCCTTTAGGAATAGTAACCTGTAAGTCTGAATTATCTTTGTTTTTTTCTATTTTTACAATTTCAGATAGATTATTTTTACAAAAATCCTTGAAATAAGCGGAATAAGTAGACTTGTCGTTGTCTACAATAGTTATAGGTACAGGATCTGTTTTTATCGGATTTTCGTATAATTTTTTTTCTATCATTCCAAGGAAAAATGCAAGAACTAATGGCAATATCAAAAAATACGCCAGGTTTATTAAAAAAGTGCTTTTTATGGATTTAAATAAAATTTTAATAGAACCGTATAATTTCATCATAGTATAGCACCGTTACTGAAAACTTATAAAAATCTATAAAAAATTATAAAATTTTATGTTCCAT
>NZ_JBJDXL010000359.1:0-3302 GCF_051866655.1 Intestinibacter sp. | reverse complement strand
AACGCTCAAGATAACTATAAATAAGTATTGTATTGCTGTTATGCTAAACACTCAAGGTTAATACAATACAGTATATATTATAATTTAAATATTTTTATTATAAATTAAAGCATATTTATTTGTCAATTGACAATTTAAGTCAAAAGAGGAGATAATTTTATGAGTTTTGAAATATATTTTGATGAATTAAATAAATTGGAGAAAAAATCTAATTATCTATATCGAAAAATTAGAAAATTTTGAAATAAATGGCAATATTTGTTGACTTTAAAATGTGAAATAATATATAATTTATATATATATAATTAAAATACGGGGGGAAATATAGAATGAAAAAATTTCTAGCAATTTTACTTACAGCAGTTATGTCTTTAGGACTTGTTGCATGTGGTAATTCATCAAATGGCGATGACCAAACATACAACGTAGGTATTTGTCAGCTTGTTCAACATGAGGCACTTGATGCAGCTACACAAGGGTTCAAAGACGCATTAATTGAAGAACTAGGAGAAGATGCTGTTACATTTGATGAACAAAATGCGCAAGGAGATTCTGCTACATGTTCTACAATTATCAATGGATTTGTTTCTAATAATGTAGACTTAATTTTAGCAAATGCTACACCAGCACTTCAAGCAGCTCAAGCTGGAACAAATGAAATACCAATACTTGGTACATCTGTAACAGAATACGGTGTTGCATTAGGAATCGATAATTTCGATGGATTAGTAGGAAGCAATATTTCAGGAACATCTGACCTTGCTCCACTTGATCAACAAGCAGCTATGTTAAAGGAATTATTCCCAGATAAGAAAAATGTAGGTCTTGTTTATTGTACAGCAGAAGCAAACTCTCAATATCAAGTAGATACAGTAAAGAAAGAACTTGAAAATTTAGGATATACTTGTAAATTATATGGATTCTCTGATTCAAATGATTTAAACTCTGTAGCTAAAACAGCAGCAGATGAATCTGATGTAATCTATGTACCAACAGATAATACAGTAGCATCAAATGCAAGCATAATAGACAATATATGCCGTCCAGCAAAAATTCCTGTAATAGCTGGTGAAGAAGGTATTTGTGGTAAATGTGGTGTAGCTACTTTATCTATAAGCTATTATGATTTAGGTGTGGCTACTGGAAAGATGGCTGCAAAAGTATTAACAGGAGAATCTAAGATAGAAGAAATGAAAATAGAATACGCTCCTGAATTTACAAAGAAATATAATAAAGAAATATGTCAAGATCTTGGAATAGAAATTCCAGATGATTATGTAGCAATTGGAGAATAATTAATAGGGTGAAAACAGCAAGGGAGTTTTTAACTTGCTGTTTTTGCGGTTTAAGAATTATTTATAAATAATTTATAATACATTTAAAGATTGGTAGGTTTAAAAATATGAATATTATGAGTTTAACAACAGCGATGCCAGGAGCACTTGCCCAGGGGTTAATATGGGGTATCATGGCTATAGGCGTTTACATTACTTTTCGAGTTTTAGATATTGCAGATTTAACAGTCGACGGAACATTATGTACAGGTGGGGCTGTATGTATTATGATGATGCAATCAGGACATAGTGTATGGGTATCACTTTTATGGGCATTTATTGCAGGTCTGCTTGCAGGTATGGTAACAGGTATACTTTATACGTTTATGGGTATACCAGCTATTTTAGCGGGGATTTTAACACAATTAGGGCTATTTTCAATTAATTTAAAAATAATGGGAAAAGCAAATCAAGCTATCAATGTAGATCAATTTGATTTACTTGTATCTCTACGCTATATTAAGGGCGTTCCGCTTTTACAAAATACTTTATTTATTGTAGCAATTATAATTGTAGTTTTAATAGGTATATTATATTGGTTCTTCGGAACAGAGATAGGGGCAGCTATTCGTGCAACTGGATGTAATGATCGTATGGCTCGTGCACAAGGTATAAATACAGCTTTAAGTAGTGTTATAGGGCTTATGATATCAAATGCTTTAGTTGCATTTTCTGGGGCTTTGCTTTCACAATACCAAGGATTTGCCGATATAAATATGGGTCGTGGAGCTATCGTAATTGGTTTAGCGGCTGTTATAATTGGTGAAGCAATATTTGGTAAAATATCTACAAATTTTGGATTTAAATTATTATCAGTTGCCTTTGGTGCTATTATATATTACATAGTATTACAAATAGTAATATGGATGGGTATAGATACAGACTTATTGAAATTATTATCTGCAGTTGTTGTTGCAATTTTCCTTGCTATACCAACTATGAAGAGTAAATATTTTTCAAAACCAGTTATAAAAGGAGGTAATATGTAATGTTAGAAATTAAAAATATACATAAAATATTTAATCCTGGAACAGTCAATGAAAAGCACGCATTAAAAGGTGTGAATTTGGTTTTGGAAGATGGTGATTTTGTAACTGTTATAGGTGGAAATGGTGCTGGAAAATCTACTATGCTTAATGCCATAGCAGGTGTATGGCCTGTTGATGAAGGAACTATTTTAATCGATGGACAAGATGTAACAAATCTTCCTGAACATAAGAGAGCTGCGTACTTAGGCCGTGTATTCCAGGATCCAATGAACGGTACAGCTGCGACTATGGATATTGAAGACAACCTAGCTTTGGCTAACAGAAGAGGTCAAAGAAGAACTTTAAGAACGAGAATTAAATCATCAGAGAGAGCTAGATATAAAGAATTACTAAAAACACTTGGATTAGGATTAGAAGATCGTATGACTTCTAAAGTAGGCTTGCTTTCTGGAGGTCAACGTCAAGCACTTACATTATTAATGGCGACACTTAAAAAACCAAAGCTTCTTCTTCTAGACGAACATACTGCAGCGCTTGACCCAAAAACTGCTGCAAAGGTCTTAGAAGCAACAGAGCAAATTGTAGAACGTGACAAATTGACAACTTTAATGATTACACATAATATGAAGGATGCAATTGCTCATGGAAATCGTCTTATCATGATGATGGATGGAAATATTATTTTAGATATCAAGGGCGAAGAGAAAAAGAAGCTTACAGTAGAGGATTTACTTCGTAAGTTTGAAGAGGCTAGCGGTGAAGAATTTGCTAGTGATAAGGCTCTTTTAGGATAATTAAATACATAAAGGAAAATCTCCAATTAGAAAGAATAGTTGGAGATTTTTTTATACATCAATTGTAAAATAAAAGTCGAAAACACATCTGATTTGTCAAACGATTTTTTCAGAAAACATCGTATTTTAATGTATAATTATATTAAGAAGATAAAAATGTTTTTATCTGTTATATCGTATATATA
>NZ_JBJDXL010000358.1:0-3306 GCF_051866655.1 Intestinibacter sp. | reverse complement strand
TGTGACGAATGTAAGGGTCTTGGAGAACGAAGAAATGTAGACAAGGATTTAGTAATACCTAATAAGGATTTATCTATAAATCAAGGTGCAATTGCAGCTTGGGGATCTGTCAGCAAGAGCAATGATACTTATTACAGCAAAATGGTAAGAAGCTTAGCTGAAACATTCGGTGTATCTCTAGATGTTCCGTTTAAAGAGTTACCAGAAGACTTTGTAGAAGAGTTGCTTTACGGTAAAAATAACGTAATGGTAGAATTTGAATATGATTCTAAATATGGAGGAAGAAGACATTATAAAGCTCCATTTGAAGGTGTTCTTGTAAATCTAGAGAGAAGATATAACGAAACCTCTTCAGATTATTCAAAGGAAAAAATAGAAGAATTTATGGCGGAAACACCTTGTCCAAAATGCCATGGAAACAGACTTAAAAAAGAAGTTTTATCAGTAAAAATAAACGGAAAAAATATAATTGAAGTAACAGAGCTTTCAATAAATGAGTTAATAGATTTTATAGATAATTTACAATTAAGCGAAAAAAATCAATTTATTGCTCAGGAAATATTAAAGGAAATTCGTGAAAGAGCATCCTTCTTAAGAAATGTAGGCTTGGAATATTTAAATTTATCTAGAAAGGCAGGAACTCTATCAGGTGGAGAGGCTCAACGTATAAGACTTGCCACTCAAATAGGTTCAGCTTTAGTAGGAGTATTATATGTACTAGATGAGCCAAGTATAGGGCTGCATCAAAGAGACAACGACAAGCTAATAGCTTCACTACAAAATTTAACTAAAATAGGAAATACATTGATAGTAGTTGAACACGACGAAGATACCATGAGAGCAGCAGACCACATAGTAGATATAGGACCAGGAGCAGGTATACACGGTGGAGAAATAGTAGCTCAAGGTACAATGGAGGAAATAATAGCAAATCCAAATTCTATAACAGGAATGTACTTGAGTGGAAAGAGAAAAATCGAAATTCCAGACACTATTAGAGAAGGAAATGGAAACTTTATAGAAATAATAGAAGCAAGTGAAAATAACCTTAAAAATATAGATGTAAAAATACCTTTAGGAAAATTCGTCTGTATAACAGGTGTTTCTGGCTCAGGAAAGAGTACACTGATAAATGAAATATTATACAAGAGTGTCGCAAACAAAGTAAATAGATCCAAAACTAAGCCAGGAAAACACAAAGACATAAAGGGTATCGAAAATATAGATAAAATAATAAATATAGATCAAAGTCCTATAGGAAGAACACCTAGATCAAATCCTGCGACTTATACAGGTATTTTTGATTATATAAGAGATTTATTTGCCATGACAAACGAAGCAAAAGCGAGAGGATACAAGAAAGGAAGATTTAGCTTCAACGTAAAAGGTGGAAGATGTGAGGCTTGTAAAGGCGATGGTATAATAAAAATTGAGATGCACTTCTTGCCTGATGTATATGTTCCTTGCGAGGTTTGTAAGGGAGAAAGATACAACAGAGAAACACTACAGGTTAAATATAAAGATAAAACTATATCTGATGTACTAGATATGAATGTAGAAGAAGCATTGGAATTCTTTGAAAATATACCTACAATAAAGAGAAAATTAGAGACATTGATGGATGTCGGACTTTCATATATAAAACTAGGTCAGCCATCGACTCAATTATCAGGTGGAGAAGCTCAAAGAATTAAATTGGCGACAGAATTAAGTAAGAGACCAACAGGTAAAACTCTGTATATCTTAGATGAACCAACAACAGGCTTGCATATGGCCGATGTAGAAAAATTAATAGATGTTTTACAAAGATTAGCTGATACAGGAAATTCTATAGTAGTTATAGAGCATAATCTAGATGTGATAAAAAGCTGTGATTATATAATAGACTTAGGTCCAGAAGGTGGAGATAACGGAGGTACTATTGTAGCTACAGGAACTCCAAAGGAAATTTCAAAAGTACAAAATTCCTATACAGGACAATTTTTAAAGAAATATTTTGAATAGAAAAAGGAGAAGTTTAAGTGTTTAATATTCAAGAACAATTAAAATTACTACCAGATGAACCTGGTGTTTATTTGATGAAAAATAAAAATAAAAAAATAATTTATGTTGGGAAGGCTATTTCTCTAAAAAATAGAGTAAGACAATATTTTCAATCATCAAAAAATCACTCATCTAAAGTAAAATCTATGGTAAGTAATATTGCCTCCTTTGAATATATAATTACAGATTCTGAATTAGAAGCATTAATATTGGAATGTAATTTAATTAAACAGTATAGACCTAAATACAATGTTTTGCTTAGAGACGATAAAACATATCCTTATATAAAGGTTACAGTAAATGAGGACTATCCTAGAGTCATGAAGGTAAGAAGAGTACTTAAGGACAAGGCAAAGTATTTCGGTCCATATACAAATGTAGGTGCTGTAAATGATACGTTAGAAATAATAAGAAATATATATCCGATAAGAAACTGTAACGTCGATATACCTAAGGCAATTAAAAATAATGCAAGACCATGTTTAAATCATCACATCAAAAAATGTGTAGGACCATGCACAGGAAATGTGTCAAAGGAAGAATACAGAAAGATGATTGATGAGATATTGATGTTTCTGTCAGGAAAAGAAGAGACATTGATAGAAATTTTAAAAGAAAAAATGAATGCATGTGCTATGGAATTTAACTTTGAAGAAGCTGCTATTTACAGAGATAAAATAAAAAATTTAGAGGAAATAATGGAAAAGCAAAAAATAGATACTTCCAGTTCAGATGTAAATCAAGATATAATAGCATTAGCTAGAACAGAACAAGAAGCCTGTGTTCAAGTTTTTTTCATTAGAAACGGCAAAATTATAGGTAGAGAGCATTTTATATTAGAAGGTGTAGATGGGAGCTCTTCTGACTCTGTATTAGGATCATTTGTAAAGCAATTTTATATGGAACAAGAGTATATTCCGAAAGAAATAATTATAGATGAAGAAATAGAAGATAATTATATACTAGAAGAGTGGCTAAGCCACAAAAAAGGAAGTAAGGTGACTATTAAAATACCTCAAAAAGGAGAAAAGAAAAATTTAGTTGAAATGGTCAGAAGAAACGCCATGGAGTATCTAAATAAATTTTCTCATTTGAACAAGCAAAAATACGAAAAAAGTATAGGAGCTCTAACACAGCTAACAGAGTTACTCAAGCTAGAAAAAGTACCTAAAAGAATAGAAGCCTACGATATATCTAATATCCAAGGTGTGGATTCAATAGGAACTATGGTTGTTTTTACAGACGGTAAAAAGGACAGAAAAG
>NZ_JBJDXL010000357.1:0-3309 GCF_051866655.1 Intestinibacter sp. | reverse complement strand
ATAAATGTTAATAGAAGATAAATATTTAAAAAGAAGATAATTACATAAATTAAATAATATGGGGGAAAATAAAAATGTTAGTAAATACTAGAGAAATGTTACAAATTGCAAATGAAAAAAATTACGCAGTTCCACATGCAAACGTGGTAGATCAACATACATTAAAGGCAGCTATAAAAGCTTGTAAAGAGCTTCATATGCCACTTATAATAGGCTGGGCAGAAGTACATGAAAAATTTATAACAATGGAAGAAGTAGCACATCTATGTAAATTATATCTAAGGGATATAGATGTACCAGTCGCTATACATTTAGACCATGGTTCATCAATAGATGTTGCTAAAAAAGCAATAGACCTTGGATTTACATCAGTTATGTTTGACGGATCAATGCTTCCAATAGAAGAAAATATACAAAAAACTAAAGAAATAGTAGAATATGCACATCCACTTAATGTAACAGTAGAGGCAGAGCTAGGACATGTAGGAAATGGCTCAGATGAAGATATAGAAGAGACAAAGGCTGACTTATATACAAAACCAGAGGAAGCAGTTAGATTTGTAAAAGAAACAGGAATAGATTCTCTAGCAGTTGCAATAGGTACTGCTCATGGCGAATATAAACAAGCTCCAAGTATAGACTACGTTAGATTAGCTGAAATCAAAAAAGTAATAGATATCCCACTAGTACTTCATGGAAGCTCAGGAACAGGCTTAGATAAGCTAAATAAATGTGTAGAAGGTGGAATAAATAAAGTCAATATATGTACAGATTTACTAAAAGCTGCAAGTGCTTATCTAAAAGAAAATGCAGATCAATTATATGATAGATTATCTGTAGAAGTAGAAGATGCAATAAAGGATTGTTTAAAACAATATTACAAAGCATTAAAAACACAAAAATCAGAGTAATTTACTGTTGACAAAGACTTAAAAAAGCAATATTCTATTATGGTGTCGATTAGATTTGTGTTAATAAGAATATTTACTTATTAAAAGTAATCTATAAATTTAGTTAAATTTATAGATAAAACAATATTGACCTAAATAGAAAAAATATGATAATTTTGATTGTATAGTATAGAGTATATTTTATAATGAATATATTCTATACTTTTTTATTTGTTTAATGTTTTTCCAAAAAGAAGAAAAACTATGCATTAATAAAAATCCCAATATTTTTTATAATTTAATCAAGAAAGCAAGAGATAAGAAAAAACAGCTTAGCTCTATAAACAAGATTAAAAAATAATTAAACAGGGGTGAACATTAATGGAAACAAGTTGGTTAGGATTAGAAGGAAAATCAGTTATCGTAACAGGAGCTGCTTCTGGAATAGGAAAAGCAGTTGCACAAGAATTTTTAAACTGTGGAGCAAACGTAGCAGTATGTGACTTAAATCCAGAAACACCAGAATTCGAAATGAATGAAAATAGTGGGAAAATGATTTACTTACATACAAATGTATGCGATGCACAAAACGTAAAAGATACTGTGGCAAAGGTTTGTGAAGAATTTGGAACAGTAGACGTAATAGTAAACAATGCAGGAATCAATATACCAAGCTTATTAGTTGATGACAAACAAGAAAACAGCAAATACGAATTAAACGAAACTATATACGAAAAAGTTATGGGAGTTAACGTAAAAGGTGTTTATCTATGTGCTCAAGCAGCTGGTAGAGTAATGGTTAAAAAAGGTGCAGGAGTAATAATAAACATGTCTTCTGAAAGTGGTCTTGAAGGTTCTCAAGGACAAAGTATATATGCAGCAACTAAAAATGCAGTAAACTCATTCACAAGATCATGGTCAAAAGAATTAGGTCCTAAAGGAGTTAGAGTAGTAGGTGTAGCACCTGGAATACTTGAAGCAACAGGACTTAGAACTTTAGCTTATGAAGAAGCATTAGCATATACAAGAAATATAACAGTAGAAAAATTAAGAGAAGGATACAAAAATACTTCAACTACACCATTAGGTAGAAGTGGTAAGCTTTCAGAAGTTGCTAACTTAGTTTGCTTCTTAGCATCTGAAAGAGCAGGATATATACACGGTGTAACAATAAACGTAGCTGGAGGAAAAACTAGAGGATAATAAAACAAGGGGGTTTTAGGATGAGTGATTATTTTAATAATGACAACAGAATATGTAAAATATTGCAAATCCTAGAGCATAAAAGGTCAGCCTCCTTGGATTATTTAGAAAAAAAATTAGATGTAAGTACAAAGAGTATAAAAAACGACATCAAAGAATTAAATGAAATATTCGATGGAAATGCATTAATTCAATTGAAATTAGGTAAATATAAGCTTTATGTAATTGAGCAGGACGAATTTGAAAAGATAAAAGAAAATTTATATTTACATGATGATTTTTTTAACTCACCTAAAAAGAGAATGGCATATGTTATAAAGAAATTGATGAACAGCGAAAAGCCTGTTTTAACTGAGGATTTAGCTTATGAGATGAGCATAGGCCGTACAACTTTAGTAGGTGATTTGAAAAAGGCAAGAGAGATACTAAGTAAATATAATATAAAAATAGTTGGTAAAACGAATACTGGTTTAGTCTTACAGGGGGAAGAAATTGATATAAGAATTTTTGTAATCGAGAATTTATATGAAGAGATATATAAAGATCACGATTTGGACTACGATGTACAAGAGACATTAAATAAAATTTTTACAGAAATGAAGCTAGACAGCAGCACAAAAAGTCAGATTAAAAAGTTCTTAACAGTTCTTATAGATAGACTAGTAAATGGGCATCCAATATCTATGCTGAATGAGACATATGAGGATTTAATATATACAGAGCAAATTAAAATAGCAAATGATATATCAGATAGACTAGAAGAATTATTTGGAATAACAATTCCAGATAATGAGAGAGTATTTATGACACTTCCAATAGTAGGTATGAGAACACCTATGGATATAGACAGAGTTAAAAATCTAGAAATTACAGACGAGGTCATAAATTTAGTCTTAGATATAATAGAGCTAATTAGATTGGAGATGGATATTACAATAACTCCAGGAAATCTTCTAGATGAATTTACATACCATATAAGCTTTATGTTAAATCGACTTAAATACGGAATAAAAATTAAAAATCCAGTTTTGGACGAAATAAAAGAGAAATATATGGTTCCATACAAATTAGCAGAGATAACAAAAATGCTTATAGAGGATAGAACTAAAAAGAAGGTATCAAAGGATGAGCTAGGATTCTTAGCAGTTTATTTCAGCGTATTTATTTCTGAAAACACTTACGAGCAAAACAAAATCTGTTCTATAGCAATTATTTG
>NZ_JBJDXL010000356.1:0-3314 GCF_051866655.1 Intestinibacter sp. | reverse complement strand
AAAAACAGGACTGGAGATATTTTTAATTGTAACAAAAATGTAAATTTTTAAAAAATCAATAGCAAAAAAGTTACATTTTTGTTACAATTATAATGAGGAAAAAAATTCAAACGAGGAGGGGTTTTTTTGAGGAAAAAATTATTAACGTGTGTGCTAACTAGTTTATTATGCACGAGCTTATGTTTTTCAAATGCTTTACCTATCTATGCAGCAAGTAAAGCAACTTCTGTATCGACTACAGCATCCACAAAAACTGGAACAGTTACATGCTCTAGTTTAAATGTTAGAAGTGGTGCAGGTACAAGCTACAGAAAAATAGGATCTTTATCTTACAACCAAAAAGTAACTATTGTGAGTACAGTAAATGGATGGTATAAGATAAAATACGGAACAGGATATGGATATGTATCTGCAAATTATATCAAGATATCATCTACAACATCTACAAAAACTGGAACAGTTACATGCTCTAGTTTAAATGTTAGAAGTGGTGCAGGTACAAGCTACAGAAAAATAGGATCTTTATCTTACAACCAAAAAGTAACTATTGTAAGTACAGTAAATGGATGGTATAAGATAAAATATGGAACTGGATATGGCTATGTAAGTGCAAAATATATCAAGACATCAACTAGCTCATCTACACAGATTAAAAATTTAAACAGATTTTTATTTGTAGGAGATTCATTTACTTATAACATCAGAAAAAATATTTATGCAAATACAGATGATGCTATAATCAGAGCTAAAGGTAGTGTAGGAGCTGATTATTGGATTAGAAATTTTAGCCAAATGCCATCAAATAGTAGTGTAAAGGGTGTAGTACTTCAAATAGGAATAAACCATCTTGGAGAAAGCTACAATATCAGAGATACTAAGACTTTAATAAAGAAATTAAGCGATAAATACTACAACAAAACTATCTACGTACAAAGATTATTTCCTGTAGGTCACAACTACACAGACAAGAATAAATATACAGCACAAAGAGAAATTAAAGAATTTAATTCAAGTATAAAATCATACTGTAGTACACTTGATAATGTAAAATACATAGATACTACTAGTGGTTTTATAAGATCTGATGGATTTTTAAAATATGAAGATCCAGAGGGTGTACATATTTCATGGCAGTATTTTGAAAAATACTATCAAAATATTGAAGACGCTGTAATAAAGGCTAGCTAGAATTTAATAATATTGTAAACTTAGACCTAAATTCGCGATCATGTCGGATTTAGGTCTTTCTTATTTATAAAAAAATTATTAATATAATATAGTTGTATAAAAATATGCTATAATTAACACTAAAAATATATTTTCGGGAGATGATATTGTGAAAGTTGCACTTTTAGCACCAATATTTATAGCTAATTTCGTTGAAAAAATAGTAGATGAGCAAGTTAGCTATGTCGATTTAACTACTTATATATTTGAAGATTTTACAAAAATAACAGATATAGTAAAGAATATACAATCTAAATATGATGGAATTATATTTGGTGGAATATTATCTTATTATTTTGCAAAAAATAATTTGAAAGAGGAGATTGTATGGGAATATTTACCGCTTCATGAAAGCTGCGTATTGAGTGTTTTATTTCAAGCACAGCAGTCTAATGGGAAGATAAAAAGTATAAGTATCGACACGTATAGTATGTCTAATATAGAGGCAATTTATGATATGACAGGCATTACGTTTGACGATGTAGAAGTAAAGCTTTTTGATTTAGATTTAGAAAATCTAGAATCTTTTAATGAGAGGGCATTAGAATTTCACAAAAAGAATTTACAAAAGAATAAAGATATCTGTATAGTTACTGCATTAAGTAAAGTACACAATATATTAAATAAAGAAAATATAAAAAATTATATGGCAATACCTACAGAGACTGTCATAAAGGACACTTTTCAAAAGGCATTTTTAAGATATACAGCTAAAGTAAATAAAAACAGTCAGCTAGTTTCAATTTCTATCCAAATAGATTTACCAAGTGAATATTCTCTAATAAGTAAAAACGAGTATTATTACATCAAAGAAAAAAATAAACTAAGTGAGTTGATCTATGAGTTTGCTCAAAATATAGAGGCGGCTGTAATAGAGGTCAGCTTTAATACATTTTTAATGTTTACAACTAAAGAAATACTTGAAAAGGAAACAAATAATTTTGAAGATATATCTATTTTAAGCTATATAGGTGAAAAGTCACTTCATATAGTATCCCTAGGTATAGGCTATGGAAAAACAGCAGGAGAAGCTAAGTATAATTCAAATAGCGCTATGATAAAATCAAAGGAATACAATGAAAATACGGCATTTGTTATATACGAGGATGGATATATAATAGGTCCTATACATGCAAATAAAGAAAAAGAAAAGCAAGGAATAGAAGAAAAAATTTTAGATATATCGTATAAGACTAACATAGGTGTTAACAAGGTCCTAGCTATTTATAATGCTATAGATAAGTATAAAACAAAATGCTTTACATCGAGTGAATTAGCTAGATATTGCGATATGCCTGAGAGAACGATAAATAGAGTATTAAATAAGTTAGAAGAGTTTGGATATGTAGAAATCGTCGGCAAACAATTTCCAAAGGGCTCTGGAAGGCCTAAGAGAGTAATGAAAATAAATATTTAAATTATATCAATGGCAAATAGTTAAATTTTATAAAAATAACTATTTGTCATTTTTACTTTATATATAAATGAAAATATATAATATATTGTATACAATAATTAAATAATTAAAGTCATTTTAAAGTAGTATTATTACAAATATAATTTAACTATAATTAAATTATAATTAGAAAACATAAGATTATGAAAACTTTAATATCATAAATTTTATGCACGAAGAGAGGTTGAAAAAATGGCGAATATAAAAGAAATATCTAAAAAATACGAAGGTCAGTTACTAGAATTTTTTAAAGACTTACATATGCATCCAGAATTGAGTTTTAAAGAGTATAGAACAACACAAAAAATTAAGGATTTACTAACTTCTTTAGGAATTGAAATCATAGATATGGGAATAGAAACAGGTGTAGTTGGATTATTAAGAGGAAAATACGATGGTCCAACAGTTGCACTAAGAGGAGATATAGATGCACTTCCTATATTAGAGGAAGCAGATGTAGAATACAAATCAACAGTAGATGGAGTAATGCATGCTTGTGGACATGATACTCATACCACATCAGTAGCAGGAGCTGCATTGATTTTATCAGAGCTAAGAGAAGAATTACATGGAAATGTTAAATTTATATTCCAGCTTGCAGAAGAAAAAAACGCAGGAGCTAAAATGCTTG
>NZ_JBJDXL010000355.1:0-3315 GCF_051866655.1 Intestinibacter sp. | reverse complement strand
ACTGAAGAATTACAATTCAAGACAGCGTGTATGTTATATGTAGGTGGAGAATACAGTCGTCTAGGATGGGCTATGCAGCTACACTTCGGTGTTACTAGAGATAATAACACAAAGATGTTTAATAGATTAGGTGTAGATACAGGATTCGATGGAATATACAACAGAGTATCAATCGATCAATTATCATCTTATCTTGACGCATTAAACAAAGAGGACAAGCTTCCAAAAACTATACTGTACAGCTTAAATCCAGTTGACAACGCAGCTATAGGAGTACTAATAGGATGCTTCCAAGAGGCTGGTGTTTGTGGAAAAATACAACAGGGCTCAGCATGGTGGTTCAACGATCACAAGGCAGGTATGATAGAGCAAATGACTTCATTAGCAAACTTGAGTTTATTAGGAAACTTTATAGGAATGCTAACTGATTCAAGAAGCTTCTTATCGTACACTAGACATGAGTACTTCAGAAGAATAATGTGCGAATTAATCGGTGGATGGGTAGCAAACGGCGAATATCCAAATGACGATAGAACATTAGAAAAGATGATTAAAAACATTTCTCATGACAACGCGTTAAATTACTTCGGATTTTAATTTAAATTTTAAGACTAAGGGAGAACAGACATGATAAAAATAAATACATTAAAAGCATTAAAAGACTGTGGTGTAGTAGCAGTAGTTCGTGGAGACTCTAAAGAGGTTGGAGTTGAAATATCAAAGGCGTGCGTAAAAGGTGGAGTAAAGGCTATAGAGGTTGCTTACACAAACAAATTCGCAAACGACATAATAAGAGAAGTAAGCGAAATATATGCAGGACAAGACGATGTAGTAATAGGTGCAGGAACTGTTTTAGATGCAGAAACTGCTAGAAGTGCGATGCTTGCTGGAGCAAAATATATAGTATCACCTGCATTTGATGCAGAAACTGCTAAAATATGCAACAGATACAAGGTTCCATATTTACCAGGAGTTATGACTATAAACGAAATAATATCTGCACACGAAGCTGGCGTTGATTTCGTAAAATTATTCCCAGGAAGTGCATTTGGTCAAGGCTACGTGAAAGCTATAAAAGGTCCGCTTCCGTATGCAAACATAATGGTAACTGGTGGAGTTAATATAGATAACTTAGATTCTTGGATAAAAGCAGGAGTAGATGCAGTTGGAATCGGAGGAGAATTAAACAAGCTTGGCGAAGAAGGAAAATTCGACGAGATAACTTCAATATGTGAAGGCTATATAGCTAAATTAAATGAAGCTAGAGGGTGCTAACATGAAGGTTGCTGGATTTGGAGAAATAATGCTTAGACTTTCGACTGATGTTGGAAATATGATTTCTCAAAGTAATTCCTTCAATGTCCACTACGGTGGAGGAGAGGCTAATGTGATGATTTCTCTATCGAACTTTGGAATTGACACTAAGATGATAACTTCAGTTTCAAATGACGACATAGGAAAAAGCATATTGAGATATCTTAGAAGCTACGATGTAGATACGAAGTTTGTGACTAAAAGCGATCATAGAACAGGAATATATTATCTACAAGTAGGAAGTGGCATAAGAGCATCAAAGGTAATTTACGACAGAGATAACTCTGCATTTTGCAACATGAAGATAGGAGATATCGATATAGAAAAGGCTCTAGAGGATGTAGATGTATTCCATTTTTCTGGGATAACATTGGCGCTTTCTAATGATCTTAGAGAGTTACTTATGCAAATGCTAGAATACTGCAAAAATAACGGTATAATGGTAAGCTACGACTCAAATTACAGAGCGAAATTGTGGACTTTAGAAGAAGCTAGAGAGGCTACTTTAAAAGTTCTACCATATGTCGACATACTATCAGCAGGTATATTAGATGCAGAAAACATACTACTTATGAACTGCGAATCAGAAGACAAGCACGAAAAATTAAAATACTACTACGATGAGATAAGCAAAACTTACCCTAATATAAAACACATATTCTCATCACATAGAGAGATAGAGTCCTCTTCAGTAAATAAACTACAATGCAACTACTATACTGACGGAATACTGTATTTATCTAACAAAATAAACATAGACAGTATAGTGGATAGAGTAGGTGGAGGAGATAGTTTAAGCGCTGGGATAATCTACTCTATTATAAATAAAAAAGACCCAAAATACGTATGCGAATTTGCGACATGCGCATCTGCACTTAAGCATAGTATCCAAGGAGATGCTAACTTAGTGGAGCTTGGAGATGTCGAGAAGCTTATGTATGAGGGTGTTGGAAAAATTTCTAGATAAAAACATATTAAAAAACTTGATTTTTCATATAACGTATTGTATAAGATAATTATGGATATATATTTTCTTCCTTCTAGTAGGAATATAAAGCCAACCAGCTCAAAGAATGAATTTAGAAAATATAGTTGCCATAAAAGATAAAGCTATAGTTACTATTTATCATAATTTATTAAATGATAAAAATTTTAAACTATAGCTTTTCTTGTTTAATTAAGGAGAAATCATTATGAAAAATCTAGATGTAAATAAAGTAATCTTGAGAAGAAAACAACAAATTCTATTATCGGATATCGCCGATGCACAATTCAATAAAAATTTAAAACCGTACATATCTGTATTAAACAGCAATTTAATGCAATTAGGATATAAATTATCCTACAAGCTGATGAATCATTTGATGATGACAACAGAAGAATATATATTAGAGGTACAAGATTTTTTAATAGACAACATAAACAAGATGATAGGAAATGCAGAAAATATGAACCCTCTATTTCCTAATTTTCCTGAGACAGTATTATCTATGAACTTTGTAGATACAATAATATTCAACATTATATATGCAGAGTTGGAATTTGATAGAGAAAAATTCAACAAGGTATTGGAAGTGTTTGGCATAGTTGAAAATGAAATCAAAGACGAAGCAAAGCGAATAAATACGAAATTAAAGCCTATAGATATAGCCTTTCCAGAAGATATAAATAATTTAACTAAAAACATAATCAACGCAAAAACAGCCTACAGTGAGCAGGACAGAGAAGATTTAGATATTTTATTTGACTACAATTATTCTAATATAAAAGCTATGTTGCCAGAAGCTATTTCATTTAAAGAAAATATGGTCTACATAGCTAAGTTACTATTGAACAAAGGTGTTAATACACAGGAATTTGCTCATTTATTTAAGACATACACAGATGTGTTGAGATTAGCTGTAGCACTATCAGAGGGAGACATATCATTAGCAGAAAATACATATTTCAAAAATTTCAAGCGAAAAGAGAGAAAAATGATATTAGAGCTATTCAATAGCT
>NZ_JBJDXL010000354.1:0-3321 GCF_051866655.1 Intestinibacter sp. | reverse complement strand
ACTATTCCAGTTGGATTGTTGTATGAAGGCGTAATATATGCAAATTTTATTTTGTCTTTATAATCTTTTATAGTTTTTTCGATATCTTTAAAATCTAGGCTGTTTTTATTCAAATTCATAGGAAGTACATTTAAATTATAAGATTTAAAAATCTTTAAAGATACATTATGAGTAGGATTTTCGCATAAAATATAATCTCCTGGTTTTGTAAGGGATGATATTATAATATTTAATGCTTCAGTAAATCCATTTGTTATAAGTAAATCTTTGTTTGTCGAATCTATATTTTTGCCTGACATATACTCAAATAAAAAATCGATTAGAGGCTTATATCCTTGGGCATATCCGTAGTTTAAAAGCTTGTGCCCTTCCAAATTAAATCTATTTAAAAAGGCTCTTTTAAGCTCCTCCATATCGAATTGATCTCCAGCTGGGGAAATACTTTTAAAAGAAATTAAATCTGATTTCCAAGGAATTTCATGCTTTGCCGAGTCCATTTTATTTAAAGTTTTTATGTAGTTGTTTTCGTATAAAGACCAATCTAATTGCCAGTTAGATGTAGCTATTGAAGATTGCTCCTTGACAAAAGTACCTTTGCCTTTTATAGAGTATACAAGCCCTTCTGTCTTTAATTCGTCGTAAGCACTGAGTACACTATTTCGGCTTACATTTAAAATTGAGCATAGTTCTCTTGTAGAAGGAAGCTTACTATTTATTGGAAGTAACCCTTTTGTCATTAAATCCTTTATGTAGTTTTTTATTTGTATATATACAGGTTTTTTAGAATCTATTTCAAAGTTAGAAAATAACAAAAAAATACCTCCTTTAGTTTAAATTCAAAAATTTTTGATAAATTTACATTAATTAGTATAAAAAATAAAGACAATTATATTCTAATAAATTAAAATATAATTGTCTATTTTTTCTTGTAATTTAATAATTTTAAAATCGAACGTTTATAATGAGTATTCTATTATTTTATCTAGTAAATCACTGTATGACAAGCCCCTAGCATTTGCGCTTTTTGGAATTAAACTAGTTTTTGTCATTCCAGGAAGAGTGTTTAATTCTAGCACATAGAATATTCCATCTGATAATATTAAATCTACTCTGACAAATGCCTTGCAATTAAATGCATCCCAGCATTTTTTTGATATAGTATCTACTTGATTTTGAAGTGAATCTTCTAAATATACGACTTCTTCAGTGGCACCTTTTACACCAGTTGCGTATTTTGATTCATAATCGAAAAACTCATTTGGTGATGTTATTTTTATAGTAGGGTAAACTTCACCATTTAATATAAAAGAAGTGTACTCGTCTCCAGGAAGAAATGATTCTATAATTACTATATCGTCTACTTCTAGTCCTTTTTTTACTGCTTCATATACATCTTCTTTTTTATCCACTTTGAAGGTTGCCACGCTAGAACCACCGCTGTTTGGCTTTATAAAAACAGGATAGCCTATTTTTTCTATAGCATCGTAATCGATTGAATCGACTGACTTAGCGATTAACCATGGAGCAGTAGGTATATTTGATGATTTTAATACCTTCTTTGTCATATTTTTATTCATGCATATTCCACTAGTTAGAGGGTCGCATCCTGAGTAAGGGATATTCATAGATTCTAACATAGCTTGTATAGTGCCATCTTCTCCGTATTTACCATGAAGTACTATTAAAGCGAAATCTACATCACAAGGCATTTTATTTACAACATCCATTGGATCATTTATTATTAATTCGTATACATCGTATTTATTTCTATCAATGGCTTCTAATGCAGCTTTGCCAGAATTTAGAGATACTTCGCGTTCTGAGGAAATACCTCCCATTATAACAACAACTTTCTTTTTCATTTTTATCTCTCCTAATCGATTTATTATATATAACATTTAAATTTTAATGATATTTTCATAATGATTTATATACTCATTATATGTATAGGAATTTGAAAAAGAAAGTACCACTAGATAGCTAAATAAAGGGTGTAGTGGTTGTTAATAAAAAAACGAATGGGCTAGAATTTAATTATTAAAAAGGGGTAACCGTTTTCTAGGCACCCCATTTTAATTAATGAAAATGTAAAGATTTATTTAATCAATAAAAATTGATGTTTAAGTATTAATATTAATATTGAAGTGATGGAACTCCAATAACTTGTTTTATAACTCTAAATGCATTTTTATAAGCTATAGCTTCTATATCGTCTTTTGAATATCCACGATTTTGTAATTCTGTAATTAAATTAGGTGTATCTTCAAATTCCTTTAAGCCTATTACATTAGGGTTTGTAGTATCAGTTGAGAATGCAGCTAAGCAATCAGGATCTATAAATCCAGAATAGTCAAATCCACAGCCTATGTGTTCTACACCTACTAAATTAGCTATATAATCGATATGATCTACTAATCTCTTAACATCAGCTTCTTCAGGATTTTTATCATCTACGAATTCTTTATATCCATTCATACCTATGATTCCACCAGTTTGAGCGATGGCTTTAATTTGGTCATCTGTTAAAGTTCTTCTATGAGAAGAGAAATGTTTTGCATTTGAATGTGATGCCATAATTGGTGTTGTAGCTACATCCATTATATCCCAGAATGATTTTTCATTTGCATGAGAAACGTCTACTATCATTTTTAATTCTTCTAATTTTTTAACTGCGCGTTTACCTGCTTCAGTAAGTCCTCTTGAAGGATCTCCACCTACACCAGTTGCTAGAGCATTTTGTTCATTCCATGTTAACATTGCATGTCTAGCTCCAACTACATCATGGTAGTAATGTAATTTGTCTACATCTTCTCCTATGTGGCTTAAACCTTCCATACCAACTAGGACATTTAATTTATTTTCTTTAAATCCTTTTTCGAAATCAGAAAAATCTTTAACTTGATTTATAATGTCAGTGTTGTTTTTTATTTCTTCAGTTAAAGCAGTTACTATTTGTTTAGCTCTATCTTCAGGGCATTTATCGTAAGGTGGATCTATCCATATTACATATATACCACCGATTAAACCACCTTTTTGTAAATTTTTTAGATGGTGATTTTTTATAATATTTTTTTCACCTTTTAACATTTTTACAGTTACATCAGTGAATAAATCAGAATGACAATCGAATACCATTTACAAAACCCGCTTTCCTTTTAGATTTTAAATTATATTTTTAATTGTCCAATACTCGTCGATAATTAAATATCGAGTTGTATTGAACAATTAATAGTCTATATTTTATAAAATTATAATTGAGATTACCTATTATAATAAGAAGTTACCGATTATAATACCACAGTAGTTCCCTATAACGTAACC
>NZ_JBJDXL010000353.1:0-3331 GCF_051866655.1 Intestinibacter sp. | reverse complement strand
AAAGACAAACCAAATGTGTACGACAGCGTGTTTGATGTAGATATTGGAGATAGAGATTTACATCAATGTGCAGATGCAGTAATGCTTTTGAGAGCTGAGTATTTGTACCAAAATAAAAGATATGATGATATAAGCTTTCATTTCGTAGATGGATTTAATGCTGAATACAGCAAGTGGAGAAGAGGGTATAGAATTAGCGTTGGAGAGAATTCATCTTCATACTACAAGGCTACAGGAGAAAATAATACTTATGAGACATTTAGAAAATACATGGATATAGTGTTTGCATATAGCTCTACATTGTCCTTAGATGAAGAGCTAGAAAGTGTCGATGTAGAGGATATGCAAATAGGAGATGTATTTATAAAGGGAGGTTCTCCAGGTCATTGTGCTATAGTTGTAGATATGGCAGAAAATAAAGAAACGGGAGAAAAGGTATTTATGCTTGCTCAAAGCTATATGCCAGCTCAACAGACTCAGCTTCTAATAAATCCAAATGATGAATCTCTAAGTCCTTGGTATAGTTTGGATTTTGGAGAAAATCTAAAAACTCCTGAGTGGACCTTTACAAAAGATCAATTGAAGAGATTTTAATTTAAAATACAATAAAGATGAATTATACCCATACAATTCCTAATTTATGCCATATTGTATTGCAATAAAAGAAAGATAATATATAATATTTTTAGGACGATAGAAAATATATTATCTTTTTTTATAATGCATAGGAAATTATATTCCTTTAAAAATTGTAAATAAAGATAATTTCCGTTATGCATTTCAAGAAAATCTACATTATGGATTTTTAGAATAAAGATTTTCTTATTTAAAAATAAGTTGGTTTATAGTTAGGAGTGACGATATGAACAAGATGAACAATAAAATTGTATATACACCAGGTCCATCAGAGGTCAGAGAAAATGTAAGACTTATGAGAGCTGAAAAGACAACTAACCCTGATGTCGATGTGGAATTTTGCGAATTCTATAAAAATACTTGTGATAAGATGGCAAAAATATTAAAGACAACAAATGATGTCTATATATTGAGTGGAGAAGGTATTTTAGGATTAGAAGCTGCGTGTGCATCTCTTACAGAAAAGGGAGACCGCGTTTTAGTAATAGATAATGGAATATTTGGTAAAGGCTTTGATGGCTTCGTAGAAATGTACGGAGGAGAAGTTGTCTATTTCTCAGATGATTATAAAAAAGAAATAGATGTGGATAAGCTAGCAAAATTCTTAGAAGATGACCACGATTTTAAATATGCTACAGTAGTACACTGCGATACACCAACAGGAGTTTTAAACGACTTATCAAAGATATGTCCACTTCTTAAAAAATACGGAATACTAACAGTTGTAGATTCAGTTGCAGCAATGGTGGGAGAAAATATAGAGGTAGATAACTGGCAAATAGATATAGTTTGTGGAGGTTCTCAAAAAGCTATTTCAGCTCCAACAGGACTTACTATGGTAGGAGTAAGTGAAGATGCAAAATCTGCAATGAAAAACAGAAAAACTCCAATATCAGGATTTTACTGCAATCTAACTATATGGGAAAATTACTACAGAGATAAATGGTTCCCTTATACAATGCCAATAAGCGATATTATGGGACTTGATGTAGCACTTGACAATATAATAGAAGAAGGACTTGAAAACGTACATAACAGACATGCAAAGGTTGCAGATGCTACAAGAAAAGCAGTAGAAGAATATGGATTAAAATTATTTTTGGAAAATGGATACTCAAATACAGTAACTGTTGTAGATATTCCAGAAGAAATAGGAGCAGGAAATTTAGTTGCTCATTTATTAGAAAAATACAATCTAGTAATGACAACATCATTAGCTCAATATACAGGAAAGATATTGAGAATAGGTCATATGGGAGAAAATGCTAAACATGAAGCTATAGTGCCTGTTCTTAACTACTTAGATTTAGGACTGAAAGATTTAGGATTTAAGACTGATAAAAATTTAGTTGAATTATTTAATAAATATTATAATGCGTAGATATTTAGGAGATATTTAAGGATTAATCAAAATTGAATAAATTACTATTGTCCTAAGTGTATTAGGACAATAGTAATAATATAAATTGAGGAGGGTAAAAAATGCAAGAAGTTAAACAAAACAGTAGAGTGAATACAAAAGACCTAGTAGAGACAGCTCTTTTAATTGCACTAGTCTATATAGCAACAAGATTTATAAATATAAGATTGCCAATAGCTGCATCTGGTGGATTAGTTCACTTAGGTAACACTATGCTATTCGTAGCAGCAATAGTATTTGGATCTAAAAAAGGAGCTGCAGCAGGTGCCTTTGGAATGGGATTATTTGATTTATTATCAGAATGGGCTATGTGGGCGCCATTTACTTTTGTAATAAGAGGAGTTATGGGATACATAATAGGAAAAATAGCTTGGTCTAATGGAAGACAAGGTAACAATATGCTTGTAAATGTAGGAGCTATAATAATTTCAGGTGTATGGATGATAATAGGATATTATATAACTGAAGGTATTTTATATGGAAACTGGGTATCACCAGCTATGTCAATTCCTGGAAACATAACTCAAATAGTAGTAGGATTAATACTTGGAGTACCAATTGCTAAAGCATTAAAGAAATGCATGAGATAAAAAATTTCTTTATATTAAAAATGGAGGCGCGATTTGCCTCCATTTTATTATCTCATTCTATCCTGCTTATATAAATTTCTTATATTGTAAATTCCAAGAATTACGCATACTACTGCGATTGCTATTTTCATATCGATACCTCCAATTACAATTAACAAGAATATTCATCAATGTCGTTAAACAATCTATTTAATACTTTTTTTATTATATCATAATTAAACCCTTTATAAGCTAAATGATTGCCTATTTTTTGGTAGGCCTTTCTAGGATCTTCATTTTTTAGCCTGTCGTATCTTTTTTTGCCTAGATAAAGCGCATTTTCAAATTCCTTATCAGAGTCGATTTCATCTATTGTCTGTTCGATAATAGCTTTGTCTATGCCTTTGTTGTATAGATTTTGCTTGATTTTATTTTTGCCGTATTTATTTAAATTTACGTTTGTATTTATAATTCTAGTAGCGAGATCCTCATCGTCTACAAACTTATATTTTTGTAAAAACTCGATAACTCTATCTATAGTGTGTTCTTCAAAATCCTTAGAAAGCTTTTGACGTATTTGTTTTTCTGACTGACTAGCTTTTGACAGTATATTTAATGCTTTATTTTTAGCCTTGATGTACATTTCATCATCTAGGATGCTTTTTAAATAATTCTCATCAAATAAATAATCCGGAATTAATTTCTT